>JAZRQH010000071.1:0-3042 GCA_045649645.1 Eubacteriales bacterium | reverse complement strand
TTTTACATTTTACTTGCAATAACCCGAGATTCGTGGTAGAATTATCATATCATAATGGAGAAGTGTAACTATGAAAAGAACTACAGCATTTTTAATGACTTTTATTATAATAATTTCCTCTCTTTGCCTGCCCGTTACGGCTAAGGGCTTCAGCGACGTATCAGTCGACGACTGGTTCTATCCCTGTGTTGAAGGCTGTGTGGAAAAGGGTTATATGGTGGGAACATCTGCTAATACGTTTTCGCCCTATGAGCCTATAACGAGAGCAATGCTCGTTCAGGTGCTTTATAACATTTCGGGAGAAGAGGCAGAATATTCCCCTTACTTTACCGACGTAAAGGGAAATCACTGGTATGCTAAAGCCATCTGCTGGGCAAAGGAAAAAGGAGTTGCTTACGGTACCTCCGAGGACAAGTTCTCTCCCAATATGACCCTGACCCGTGAACAGCTTGCTACCTTCTATGCAAGATACGTAGAGCTTTTTGGTATAACTCTTTCCGAAAAGACAGCTACAGATTATATCGACCAAGCCGATATTTCGGATTGGGCTCTTGAGAGCGTTGAAACAGCAAATAACGCGGCTCTTATCACCACCAGACCTGCCAACAGCTTTCTTCCCCGAGGTACTGTTGCCAGAGCCGAGCTTGCAGGCTCTCTGCTTCGTCTTATGGGTGACTATGAGAGAGGCGTTTACGACAGCGGGGCGCACGTTCAGTTGATATATAACGACGTGGCTAGCGCGGTGCTTGAGGCAGGCGCACAGATCACACTCAAGCCTACTGTATGGCCCTCGGATGTACCCGACACAAGAGTGAGCTTCAGCTCCTCCGACCCCAAGGTCGCAACAGTAGACGTATACGGCAAGGTGACTGCAGTTTCTAAGGGCAAGGCTTATATCACAGCCCAGAGCATGGATGACGGACACAAGGCTGTGACTACAGTTACCGTTAATCCCAAGCCTGTGGGCAACAATCTTCCCAAGGCGGCGGTACAGACTCTTACAAGCAGCTATAACGTAAGCATCAAGCCTATCGGCAGATATATAGACCCCAATAAGCCTATGGTAGCTCTTACCTACGACGACGGTCCCAGACCCAAGTCCACCAACCGTATCCTTAACTGTCTTGAAAAATACGACTCGGTTGCTACCTTCTTTGAGCTTGGCTATCTTGCAAAGGCTTATCCCGACTGCATCCGCCGTGAGGTGGCAATCGGCTGTGAGGTTGCAAACCACTCCTGGGATCATCCCAATCTTGCTACCCTGTCGGGTTACGGCGTGGCAAGTCAGATAAACTCCACAAGCAATACTATTTACAATATCTGCGGAGTCAAGCCCACCCTGCTTCGTCCCCCTTACGGTTCTTACAACTCTACCGTACGTAACAACTGCGGAATGCCTATCATCATCTGGTCTATAGATACCCTTGACTGGAAATACCGCGACGCATCCTACGTTACCTCGGTGATAAAGAATCAGGTGACAGACGGCTCTGTTATACTTATGCATTCTATCTACGATTCAACTGCGGCGGCTACAGAGGCGATAGTACCCTGGCTTATCTCCAGAGGTTATCAGCTCGTTACAGTAAGTGAGCTTGCAGAGGCGAGAGGCATTGATCTTCAGAAGGGTGCTGCATATCATTCATTCTATAAGAAGAAGTAATTATGTTAAAGAAAAATTCTATTCATCAGGTCACAATTACAGATATAAATAACCTTGGATACGGTGTCTGCCGAATTGAGGGTGTTGTTACCTTTGTTCAGGGCGGTGTTACGGGAGACGAGCTTAACGTCAAGCTTATCAAGGTTGCCCGTGACTACTGCGTTGCCCGTATTGAGGAAGTGATAAAGGCTTCCGAGCACCGCAATCAGTCCGACTGTCCCGTATCAAAGACCTGCGGCGGCTGTGTATACCGTCATATCACCTACGACCACGAAAAGCAGCTTAAGCGTAGCTACGTGGAGAACGCCTTCCGCAAGGCAGGTGTGTCTGCAAAGGTGGCAGAGGTCACATCAAACGATAAGACCGAGGGTTACCGTAACAAGGTGCAATACCCCGTAGGCAAGGACGGAGTTATCGGCTATTATAAGCCTAAGACCCACGATATCATTGAGTGTGACAACTGCATTCTTGAAGAGCCTATGCTCTATGAGATAAAGAAATATATCGCTGATTTTATAAAAGCAAAAAAGATAGACTGTCTCCGCCACATCTACCTTCGTTGCGGCAAGGCAACGGGAGAGGTAATGGTGTGTCTTGTGTCTGCAAAAAAGACTTTTGCTCATCTTGAGGAGCTTTGCGACTCTGTTTGTGAGAAGTTTCCCCAAGTAAAATGCTTTGCCCTTAACTTAAACGACAAGGACACCAACGTTATTTTAGGCAAGGATACCTTTATTTTAAAGGGTAATCCCTATATCGAGGACGAGCTTCTCGGTTGCCGTTTCCGTATTTCTCCCCAGTCATTCTATCAGGTCAACCATGATATGACCGAGCTTCTTTATTCAAAGGTAATCGAGCTTTGCGATCTGAAAGAGGGTCAGAGCTTTATCGACCTCTACTGCGGCTGCGGTACTATAGGTCTTTGCGTTGCAAGTAAGGCAAAAACCGCCAATATGTTTGGTGTAGAGATAATCCCCCAGGCAGTGGAGAACGCAAAGGTCAACGCAGGGATCAACGGAATTGAAAATGCAAAATTCCTCTGCGGCGATGCCTCGGATGCTCCCCTTCATAAATGCGACTGCGTTATCGTTGACCCGCCCCGCAAGGGTCTAACCCCCAAGCTGATAGACGAGCTGTCTGCGGCAGAGGTTGAGAAGATCGTTTACGTTTCCTGCAATCCCGATACTCTTGCTCGTGACTGCGCATTGTTTATCGAAAAGGGATATAAATTATCTACCGTCTATCCCTATGATCTCTTCCCCAGAACAGGTCATGTGGAGAACATCATTTGCATAAGCAAATGATGTCGCGACATAAATCCCAAAGGATTTATGTCATATCGCGCCCGAAGGGCATATCGCGTCAAAAACATATCGCATTTT
>JAZRQH010000070.1:0-20712 GCA_045649645.1 Eubacteriales bacterium | reverse complement strand
GCTGTCAAGAGAGAATCTCTTAAGTGTCTCCTCAACACCGAACTTCTTTATAAGTATCTCCTGGTTGTTCTGAGATTCTATATCTATACTCTCTTCAAGGGTATGGAATACGGGGTTAACATTACCAAGCTCCTGACCCTCATAGATAAAGGGTGTACCCTGCATACAGTATGTAAGGGTTGCAAGAAGCTTTGCAGACTCACGTCTGTATTTCTTAGAACCGAAACGGTCGATAGATCTGGGCTGGTCGTGGTTTTCGATACAAAGAGCGTTCCAACCCTTGCCGTTAAGTCCTGCCTGCCATTTTGCCATGGTTGCAACGAACTTGTGGGGATCAAACTTAGCGGGATAGAAACGAAGACCCTTCTCTCTTCCCTCTCTCATATGCTCAAACTGGAAAGCAAGAGTAAGCTCTTCACGCTCGGGAGCAGTAAGCATAAGGGATGCTTCAGGCGGGAGATCCCATACTTCGCCTACAGTGAATGCGTTGTGAGGACCGAAGCACTTTTCATGAAGCTCGTGAAGGAACTCATGAAGTCTGGGGCCGTCACCGGGATGGTCAGCCTCAAAGTCCTTACTGATCATGTTGATAACGTCACAGCGGAAGCCGTCTACACCGCGGTCAAACCAACGGTTGATCATAGAAGCGATCTCGTCACGTACCTTGGGGTTTTCCCAGTCAAGATCGGGCTGATAGTGGAAGCCCACGTGGAGATAATACTGACCGCTCTTTTCGTCATAGATCCAAGCAGAGCCGCCGATAGCGTCGCCGCCCCACTTGTTGGGAGGTCCACCGTTTACGGGGTCCTTCCAGATATAGTAGTCACGGTAAGGTGCATCCTTACCCTGAATAGCGCTCTTAAACCATTCGTGTTCATCGGAGGTGTGGTTTACAACGAGGTCCATAAGCAGACGGATGCCTCTCTTGTGCATCTCTGCAAGCATCTCCTCAAAGTCCTCCATAGTACCGAACTTGGGGTCTACGTTGTCAAAGTCGGATATGTCGTATCCGTTATCCTTGTCGGGAGTGGGGTAACAGGGGGAGATCCACACTGTGTTTACACCAAGCTCCTTAAGATAGTCAAGCTTACTTATAATACCGCGGAAATCGCCGATACCGTCGCCGTTGGAGTCACAAAAGCTCTTGGGATATATCTGATAAACGACCGCGTCTTTATACCAATCCTTTTTAGTTTCCATTACTTTTTCCTTACTGTTTTCTTTTTTCTTACAGAATAGCCGAAGCTACCTAACTTTTTTCCTAATGCCATATAGTCGCCGTGGGAATATGCAATGAGATTGCACTTCTCCATACGGAGCTTTCCCTTCTCGTCAAGAAGGCTTTCCTCCACGTCTACCGCCAGAATGTCGCAGAGGAACATATCGTGGGTTCCGAGGGGGATAATATCAAAGACCTTACATTCAAGGGCTATGGGACACTCCTCTATTACGGGAGCGGACACCTGCCAACCCTCGGTGGCGGTAAAGCCGCACTTTTCAAACTTATCCATATCCCTGCCGCTTTTAACTCCGCAGAGATCTACAGATCTTACCATAGCCTGAGTAGGAAGATTTACTACCAGCTCACGGCTTTCCTTGATAAGCTCGTAGGAATATCTCTCGGGACGGATAGATACATATAGTCTGGGAGGCTGTGAATTGATTATACCCGTCCAGCCTACAGTAAATACGTTAGGCTTATCTACCGTACCGCTTGAAACAAGCACACATGGTACGGGAGAAAGCTGTGCCGAGCCCTTCCAGCTCTGCTTAGCCATTCTGAGCCTCCGCCTTTTCCTCGTCCATCTTACGAAGGAACTTGTAGCACTTCTTAGCCTCCATGATACCGTTGGGGATAGTTTCCTCGCTTTCAACGATAAGAGGAAGTCCCAGCTCAAGAGCGGCGTTTACACAGTCAGCAACGGGAGCCTTACCCTCGCCGAGAGGTCTGCCCTCGCGCTTGTCAAGGAGTCCGTCCTTAATATGAACGAGCTCGATACGGTCCTTATTTTCCTTTAAGAACTCTACGGGATCAAGTCCTGCATAGAACACCCAGAAGGTGTCTACCTCAAAGAGAACCTTGGTCTCGTTCTTTAATACCTCAAAGGGGATAGTGCCATCCTTATTGGGCTTGAACTCATTTTCGTGGTTGTGGAAATGAAGCTTCATTCCCTCGGCCTCAAACTTGGGCTGATACTCGTTTATAATATCAACGAGCTTATAAAGATAGTCGTTGTTATGAATATGATATGCGGGGATAACTATGTTGGTGTTACCCAGCGCCTTGTGGAACTTGACAACATTGTCAAAATCGGCTACAATATCGTTGGCGTCTACGTGAGCACCGATAACGGTCATATCCCACTTTTCAAGCAGAGCCTTGAGCTCGGCTGCCGAGTAGTTGCCGTAGCCTGCAAACTCCACGAATTTATATTTGAACTCATTAAGTCTTGAAAAACAGTAGTCAAAGTCTTCCTTATAGTCTCTGACACTGTACAGCTGCAATCCGTATTCCATTGCAAAATACCTCGTTTAATCTATAGATTAACTTCCATTATATATTATTGCCGCCCTCTTTTCAAGGGGAAAAATAATTTTTTTGAAAATTTGTAAAACCCCTTGACAAAGGTAAAGTGGTGTGGTATAATTGCCCAGTAAATGAAGCAGAACATTCCGTTCTCACCCCGTAACCGAAACAAAGCGTGGGTCAATAACACTTCTTCCCTATGGGAGGAAACTGTTTGTGCGGAAAGTTTGCTTTCGCACATTTTTTTATTTTTCTGGGGGTGCTTTCCTATAAAAAACAACAATAACTCAAAGGAGCTTCTCATCAACGAAAAGATCAATTTTGATGGCTCCAAGGAAGTTCGTATCATCGGTGCCGACAACGAACAGCTCGGCCTTGTATCCTTTGACAGAGCACTTGACATGGCAGACGATGCCGGTCTTGATCTGGTACTCATAGCAGCTCAGGCAGAACCGCCTGTATGCCGTATCATGGACTACGGTAAATACCGCTATGAACGCGACAAGCGCGAAAAGGACGCAAAGAAGAAGCAGCAGGTCGTTGAGATCAAGGAGATCCAGCTTTCGGTACGTATCGATACAAACGATTTCAATACCAAGGTCAACCGTGCAAGAGGCTTCCTCACCCGCGGCGACAAGGTAAAGGTTGTTGTTAGATTTAAGGGCCGCCAGATGACCCATCAGGAGATCGGTCAGGATCTGCTCGCCAAGTTCTCTGCAGCTTGCGAGGATGTATGCATCATCGACAAGCAGCCTAAGCTTGAGGGACGCTTCCTCTCCATGTTCCTGGCACCTCAGAGTGCAAAAACCAATAAACAGTAAATAATTGAAAGGAGTTTCTCACCATGGGAAAGATCAAAACACATAAGGCTACTGCCAAGAGATTTAAGTTAACAGCTACCGGTAAGGTAAAGATGAACCACACTGACCGTCGTCATAAGCTCGGTCTCAAGGCTTCTAAGCGTAAGATGCACCTCAGAAAGGCTGGTTACCTCAGCGAATCTATGGCGCCCGCTATCAAGAAGCTTATGCCCTACGCATAAACCACATCGAATTTCAGTTATAACGGAGGATTTAGAAAATGGCAAGAGTTAAAGGCGCTATGATGACGCGCAAGAGAAGAAATAAAGTTTTAAAGCTCGCTAAGGGTTACTGGGGTGCTAAGTCCAAGCACTTCAAGATGGCTAAGCAGCAGGTACTCAAGAGCGGTAACTACGCTTTTGCAGGCAGAAAGATGAAGAAGAGAGATTTCCGTTCTCTCTGGATCACCCGTATCTCTGCAGCTGCTAAGGCTAACGGCATCAACTACTCTCAGTTCATGCACGGTCTCAAGAAGGCAGGCATCGACCTCAACAGAAAGATGCTCTCCGAGATCGCTATCGCAGACAAGGAAGCTTTCGCTGCTCTCGTTGAGCAGGCTAAGGCTGCTCTTTAATCAGGAACAAATATCCCACAGGCGTACGCGCCTGTGGGATTTCGTCGTTTTTTAGTATGGAATTTATCACGTCAAGAAACAACAGCTCTGTCATAGAAGCATCCAAATTAAAGGACAAAAAATACCGTGAGCGTACCGGGCTTTATTGCTTTGAGGGCCGCAAGCTCTTTGAGGAAGCTCTTATTAGTTCGACTGATATCAAAAGGGTATTTGTAAGAGAGGATTCGTATATCCAAAACAAAAATCTTCTTGACAGAACAGACGCTACAATATATACTGTATCTCAAAGTGTATACGAAAAGCTCACCGAGGACAAGGCTCCGGACGGTATCTTTGCCGTTGCAAAAAAGCCTTTGTCGTCCCCTGAGCTAAAGGGAAAATGCTTTATCCTTTCCGAGGTCAGAGACCCGGGAAACATCGGCACCTGCATCAGATCTGCCAGAGCCTTCGGCATAGATACCCTTATACTGCATAGCTGTGCGGATATCTATAATCCCAAGGTGATTCGCTCCACCATGGGCGCGTTCTTCAGACAGAATATGATAGTAACCGATGATATCTCTTCCCTGCTTTCTGAGCTTCAAGATAAAGGCTACAGAGTACTTCCCACCGCCCTCTCAAGCAAAAGTATATCACTTAGCGATATAGAAATAAACGAAAAGACGGTGTTTATCGTCGGAAACGAAGGACACGGTATCTCTCATGATCTGCTTGACAGATGCAATGATGCGGTCATAATCCCCATGAAGGGTGACACCGAATCTCTTAACGCATCCGTTGCGGCTTCACTTCTTATGTGGGAGATGTCAAAATAAACAAAATGGATAATAAGATTTATTGGGTATGGCTGTCCCTTGCGGCAGGCCCGCAGTCCACGCTTCCCCGAAAGCTCACTGAGCATTTTGACGGGGATATAATGGCAATATACGAAGCCGACAAAGCTCAGTACCGACAAGCAGGAGCAACCCCTAAAAGAGTCTCTGCCTTAAGCGACAAATCTCTCGCTATGGCTGAGGATATAATATGCTGGTGTACTCAAAAAAAGGTCAAAATTCTGACCTACGACGACCCCGGGTACCCCGAAAGGCTTAAGTCGATTGCCGACTGGCCGCCGGTTCTCTATTATATCGGAGAGCTGTACGATATCGACGATGAGCTTTGCCTCGCCGCAGTGGGTACAAGACGTATGACCAAATACGGTCACGACACCGCATATTCCTTCTGCTACGACCTTGCACGAAGCGGTGCCGTCATCGTTTCCGGTCTTGCGGCAGGTATAGACACCACCTGTCACCGCGCTGCTCTGGACGCCGGCGGCAGAACCGTTGCCGTCATCGGTACCCGTATAGATAAGGTATATCCTGCCGAGAATCGGGAAATTATGAGAGAGATAGCAAGAAAGGGTCTGCTTATAACAGAGTATCATCCCTTCTATGATACCGCTCCCGGTAATTTTCCCAAGAGAAACCGCATTATATCCGGCTTATCCGAGGCGACGGTAGTCTTTGAGGCAGACGCTAAGAGCGGCTCGCTTATAACTGCAGATCTGGCTAAAAAGCAAGGCAGAGATGTCTACGCCCTGCCCGGTAAGATAGGTGAGACCGGCTCTCTCGGTACAAACGAGCTTATACGCGAGGGGTCGAAGATGGTGACCCGAGCCAAGGACATCATCGACGATTACAGAGATAAGTACGAGCTGTCCGACCAAAGTGAATATCTCTACGATTATTCACCCAAAAAGCCACATAAGGATTCCTTTGGCAAAAAGCAAAAGGAAGAGATCATACCCATAACAGACGAACTGCAGAAGCAGATATACTCTATGCTCAGCGTAGACACACCCATATCCGCAGAGCAGTTAGTCATCCCCGGCAGAAGCTACAGCGAGATAGCAATCGCACTTACGGTGCTTGAGCTGTCAGGCTACGCGAATGCACATCCGGGAAACGCATACACCAAGAAATAACGAAAGGATAAAATATGTCAAATCTCGTAATAGTAGAGTCACCCTCCAAGGCGAGCACAATAAAGAGCTATCTCGGCTCAGGCTATAAGGTTATAGCATCCAAGGGTCATGTAAGAGACCTGCCCAAGAGCTCACTTGGAGTTGATATAGATAATGATTTTGAAGCCCGTTACATCAACATCAGAGGTAAGGGCGACCTGATAAAGGAGCTTAAGAAGGAAGCCAAGAAGGCGACCAAGGTCTTTCTCGCGACAGACCCTGACCGCGAGGGAGAAGCAATATCCTGGCATCTTGCCAACGCTCTTGGCCTTGATTCTGCTAAGGCTAAGCGTATAACCTTCAACGAGGTAACCAAGTCTGCCATAAAGGCGGCTATCAAAGCACCCCGTGATATAGATATGGACCTTGTAAACTCACAGCAGGCAAGAAGAATTCTTGACCGTATCGTGGGATACAAGATTAGCCCAATCCTCTGGAAGTCTATTAAGAGCGGTCTGTCCGCAGGACGCGTTCAGTCTGTTGCCACACGTATCATAGTTGAGCGTGAGGAGGAGATAAGAGCGTTTACTCCCGAGGAATACTGGACCATCGACGCTGCGCTTGAGGCTGATGACAAAAAGAGCTTTAAGGCTAAGTTCTATGGCGAAAACGGCAAGAAGCAGGAGCTCTATACCGAATCCGACGCACAGGCTGTTCTTGACGCTGTCAAGGGCAAGGATTTCGTAGTTGAGTCTGTCAAGAAGGCGGTCAGAACCAAGAATCCCCTTCCTCCCTTTATTACCTCCACCATGCAGCAGGAGGCCTCCCGTAAGCTCGGCTTCCAGCTTCAGAGAATAATGAAGGTAGCTCAGGAGCTCTACGAGGGTATCAATATCGGCTCTAAGAACGGCGGCGTACAGGGTCTTATCACCTATATGCGTACCGAGTCCCTGCGTATCTCCGCAGACGCTCAGGCTGCGGCTAAGGAATATATCCTCACAAACTACGGCGAGGCATACTATCCTTCCACCCCCAGAGTTTATAAGACTAAGGGTAACGCTCAGGACGCTCACGAGGCTATCAGACCCTCAAAGGTTACCCTGACTCCCGATTCCATAAAGAAGTATCTTACCCCCGACCAGTTCAAGCTCTACAGACTTATCTGGAGCCGCTTTGTTGCAAGCCAGATGGAGTCTGCCACCTACGATACCGTTAACGCCAATATCGTAGCAAACTCAAAGGAATTCCACGCGTCCGGCTCTACGGTCAAGTTCCCCGGTTACCTTACCATTTACCAGGAGAACGACTCGGATAAGGACTCCAATTCCCTTCCCGAATTAAACAACGGTCAGCTGCTTTCCGCGCTTGAGGTCAAGCCTGAACAGCACTTTACCGAGCCTCCCGCAAGATATACCGAGGCTTCTCTGATCAAGTTCCTTGAGGAGATGGGCATCGGACGTCCCAGCACCTATTCTCCTATTATTACAACAATAATCCAGCGTAACTACGTCAAGCGTCAGGCAAAGGTGCTTATGCCCACACCTCTGGGCGAGGTTACCACCAAGCTGATGAAGGAAAGCTTCCCCGATATCGTTGACTATAAATTCACAGCAGTTCTTGAGGACAGACTTGACTCTATCGAAAGCGGCGAAAACACCCTTCTCGGCGTTCTCTCCGACTTCTACGGACCTTTTGCCGAGGAGCTGAAGAAGGCTGACGCGGCTATGGAGAAGATAGACGTTCCCGCCGAGGAGACAGACATAGTCTGCGAGCTCTGCGGTGCCAAAATGGTTATAAAGAACGGCAGATTCGGTAAGTTTGCCGCTTGTCCCAACTATCCCGAGTGTAAGAACACAAAGCCTCTCGGCAAGGACGGCAAGGTGGTTGAAGCAAAGGAAAAGGAAGAGGCTAAGAAGGCAGGCTTCAAGTGTGAGCTCTGCGGCGCCGAAATGGTAGTCAGAAGCGGCCGCTACGGTACCTTCTATGCCTGCGAAAACTACCCCAAGTGTAAGAACACGAAGCGTATCACCAAGGATACGGGTATCGCCTGCCCCGAGTGCGGTGCTAAGGTAGTTACCAAGAGCGGACGTAACAACAGCTTTTTCTACAGCTGTGAGAGATACCCCGAATGCAGCTTCTCATCCTGGGATATGCCCACAGGCGAGCGTTGTCCCGACTGCGGTAAGCCCCTGTTCCGTAAGAAGGGCAAGAACCTTATCGTATGCAACGACAAGGCTTGCGGATTCAAGAAGGAAGATACAAATGAAGAAAATTAAGGTTATAGGCGCAGGTCTTGCAGGCTGCGAGGCTGCCTGGCAGATAGCAAGCAAGGGCGTGTCCGTGGAGCTTTACGAAATGAAGCCCCACAAGAAGACCCCTGCACACAAGGCTGACGGATATGCGGAGCTGGTCTGCTCCAACTCCCTTCGCTCTGCGGTGCTTACCAATGCGGTAGGGCTTCTCAAGGAGGAGCTCAGAGCATACGGCTCTCTTATCATGGAGGCGGCTGACGCTACCGCCGTTCCCGCAGGCTCGGCTCTTGCTGTTGACCGCGACGCATTCTCTAAGTATATTACAGATAAAATAAACTCTCACCCCCTTATATCCGTCATCGACGAAGAGGTAACCGAGATCGACACCTCTCTGCCCACTGTTATCGCTACGGGCCCGCTAACCTCGGACACCTTTGCTGACTTTATAAAGGAGCTTCTTTGCGAAAAGGAGTTTCACTTCTTCGATGCGGCGGCTCCCATAGTGGACGCCTCCACCATTGATTTTGACAAGGCTTTTTACGCCTCCCGTTACGACAAGGGTGAGCCCAGCTATATCAACTGTCCCATGAATAAGGAGGAGTACGACGCCTTCTACGACGCTCTTATCCATGCAGAAGAGGCAGAGCTCAAGGATTTTGATAAAGACGAGCAGGCTGACCTCACGGTATTTGAGGGCTGTATGCCCGTTGAGGTCATGGCTAAGCGAGGATATGATACTCTGCGCTTCGGTCCCATGAAGCCTGTAGGTCTTATAGACAAGCGTAAGGGTACCGAGTCCTATGCCGTCGTTCAGTTACGACAGGAGACCCTTGACAGGACCATGTATAACATCGTTGGCTTCCAGACTCACCTCACCTTCGGTGAGCAGAAGAGAGTGTTCCGTATGATACCCGGTCTTGAGAACGCAGAGTTTCTGCGCTACGGTGTCATGCACAGAAACACCTATATAAATTCCCCTAAGCTTCTCACTCCGTATTATTCCCTTCGTAAGATACCAAACCTGTTCTTTGCAGGCCAGATGACGGGTGTTGAGGGCTACGTGGAAAGCACCGCTTCAGGTCTCGTTGCAGGCATCAACGCCGCAAGACTGGTGCTGGGCGAAGAGCCCCTTGACTTCCCCGATATCACGGCTACAGGCGCGCTTGCTCACTACGTAAGCGACGAAAATGTTACCCGCTTCCAGCCTATGAACGTCAACTTCGGAATCGTCAGACCCCTTGAAAAGAGAGTTAAGGGCGGCAAGGCGGCAAAGAATGAGGCTCTTGCGGCAAGAGCTATGGAAAAGGCAGCGGAGATAGCCTCCCTCCTTAAAGGAGAACAGATAGATGAAGATAATAATTGACGTTATGAGCGGTGACAACGCTCCCGAGGAGATAATCAAGGGCGTTTTTATGGCTCACGAGGAATATCCCGACGTGGAAATGGTCATGACGGGAAACAAATATATCATAGAGGACTATTGCAGTGAGGCGGGGCTGGAGTTGGAGGACAACAACCTCTACGTAGTACACACCGAGTCTGTTATAACTATGGAGGACCCTGCCCTTTCGGTAGTACGCGAAAAGGCTGATTCCTCTATGGGTAAGGGACTTAAGATGCTCTCTGCAGGCGAGGCTGACGCTATGGTCTCTGCAGGTAACACAGGTGCTCTCCATGCAGGCTCTACCCTTGTGGTGCGCCGTATCAAGGGCATCGGACGCTCTGCTATAGCTACCATTCTTCCCCTTGAAACACCTATGCTTCTTATAGATGCAGGTGCCAACACCGAGGTTACAAAGGAGCAGCTTGAGCAGTTTGCCATAATGGGCTCTATCTATATGAACAAGATCTTCGGAATCGAAAGACCCAGAGTAGGTCTTGCAAACAACGGTACCGAGTCCACCAAGGGTACCGCGCTTTTGAAGGAGGCTTACGGTCACCTTGCGGCGTGCGAGCATATCAACTTCGTAGGTAATATCGAGGGTAAGCAGATACCCTTCTCCGAGTGCGACGTACTGGTATGCGACGGCTTTACGGGCAATATGATCCTTAAGCTCACCGAGGGCCTTGCAAAGTTCTTTATGGGCAAGGTAAAGCAGGTGTTTATGCGTACTCCTGCGACCAAGGCTGCAGGACTTGTTATGAAGCCTCAGATAAAGGAATTCAAGAAACAGTTTGATGCAAGCGAATACGGCGGAGCACCTCTGTTAGGCGTATCCAAGCCGGTCATCAAGGCTCACGGCAGCTCTGACGCCGTGGCTATAAAGAACGCTATACGACAGACTATCGACTTTGTAAATACAGGTATCATCAAGGAGCTGGCAAGGCAGGTCCGCAAAAAAGAGGAGAACTAAAATGACAGAATACCCCTTCCCTATCTCGGGTATCGAGGAAAAGGTAGGACACAGCTTTACCCGCAAGGATATACTTCTGACGGCGCTTACCCACTCAAGCTATGCAAACGAACAGCGTGCCAAGGGTCTTGACACCCTTGACAACGAGCGTCTTGAGTACCTTGGTGACTCGGTGCTTCAGGTGGTTGCAAGCGAATTTCTATATTTTAACTATCTCGACCTTCCCGAGGGCGAGATGTCGAAGATAAGAGCCGCCGCAGTATGCGAAAAGGCTCTCTGCGAATATGCAGGCAAGATAGAGCTCGGCTCGTATATGATGCTTGGCCACGGCGAGGAAAAGGGCGGCGGAAGGACCCGACCCTCCATACTTGCCGACGCCTTTGAGGCTTTGCTTGCGGCTATATTCATCGACAGCGGCATAGACAAGGTCAAGGCATTCCTTCTTCCCCTTATCTCCGTAAAGATAAAGGAGATCGTTGAGACCGGCTCATCAAAGGACTACAAGACCATACTCCAGCAGATAGTTCAACAGGAGCAGGGCGAGATACTGCAGTACGTGACCGTAGGCGAGTCCGGACCTTCACACTTAAGAGAATTTGAGGTGGAGGCAAGACTTAACTCCAACGTAATCGGCAGAGGCGTCGGACCCTCCAAGCGTCAGGCTGAGCAGATGGCTGCAAAGGAAGCTCTGACCCTTTTCGGAAACCTATGAGACACATCAATCTACCGATATTCATACCGCATTTAGGATGCCCGAATGACTGCGTTTTTTGTAACCAACGCAAGATCTCGGGCACTATGTGCTTTAATAAAACAGGTGTAAAAGACGAAATTGAGCGTTTTCTTGAAACTGTGGATACAGAAAACTGCGAGGTGCAGTTAGCCTTTTTCGGAGGCAGCTTCACCGGAATCGACCGTGAGGATATGCTGTATCTTTTAGGTATAGCAAAAAGCTATATCGACAAAGGACTTATTTCCTCGGTAAGGCTTTCCACACGTCCCGATTATATCGACGAAGAGATACTTGATATTCTTGAAGGGTACGGAGTAAGGTCGATTGAATTAGGCATTCAGTCTATGTCGGATAAGGTGTTGTCTGCCTGCAAGAGAGGACATACCGCTGACGTATCAAGACAGGCCTGCAAAATGATAAAGGCCCGTGGCTTCGAGCTTATAGGTCAGATGATGACGGCGCTTCCCGGCTCTGAATCTGATAACGAGGTAAACACCGCAAGAGAGCTTGTGTCTCTCGGTGTTGACGGAGCAAGGATATACCCTACAATGGTCTTTTCCGGCACAGAGCTTGAGGATATATACAGACAGGGTAACTACACCCCTCCCGCATTGGAAGAGCTTGTCGACCGCACGGAGGCGGTGTTCTCAGTATTTGCCGAAGCGGGTATACCTGTTATCCGCATAGGCCTGCAGGCAAGCGACGGTCTGGGCGAGGCTGACGGCATCGTTGCAGGAAGCTACGAGTCGGCTATGGGGGAAATGGTCGTGTCCCGACATTATCTCAAAAAGCTGACCGCTCTGCTTGACCCCGTAAAGGAGGATATCACGGGAAAAGAACTGACTGTTTTTTGCCCCAAGGGCGAGATATCCAAGGTTATAGGTCAAAAGCAGGCTAATAAATTGAAAATTCTTAATGAATACAATGTAAAAAAGCTCAAAGTCCTTGAAAAAGATGGTATTATATTGTATAATATAGCGATAGATTATAATTAATATAAGGTATTTATTATGTTTTGTGAGCTTCACTTCCATACACAAGAGACCAGCCGTTGTGCAAAGGTTCCTGCCGCAGACGGCGTGCGTGCCTTCAAGGAGCACGGATATGAGTGCATTGTGGTGACAGACCATCTGAACAGAAGCTACTATAAGGACTTCTACGACGGAGCTCTGAGCTATGTGGAAAACACGGACAAGTGGCTTTCCGGTTACCGTGCGGCAAAGGCTGCCGGAGACAAGCTGGGTGTAAAGGTCTTTTTGGCATGTGAGCTTGACTTTGACAACGGCATTGCAAAAAACGAATATCTGGTCTACGGTATGACAGAGGAGATGTTCTATGAGTATAGCGAGCTTTGGACTCTTGATGAAAAGAGATTCAAGGAGTTTGCGGACAGTCACGGATTGTTTGTAGCACAGGCTCATCCCTTCAGACCCTGGTGTAAGCCCTGCCCTGCCGAATATCTCCACGGAGTTGAGGTATTTAACTCTCATCCCCGCCACGATCAAAGGAATCATCTCGCTATGGAGATGTGGCTTACAAGCGACCTTATTCCTCTCTGCGGCTCTGATTATCATGAAGCTGATGCAGTCCGCGGATGCGGTGTTGATTTTGTACGCGATGCAGAGAGCATACAGGATGTCATAGATATGCTGCGTAAAAAGGAATTCAGACTTATACTTCCGGGACAGTATACCGATCCCGCAAGAAACCGATAAAACAAATAAACGAACAATAATTTTTACCGAAAGGAGGTCACGGCATGAGATTAAAAACACTTGAGCTTCAGGGCTTTAAGTCCTTTGCAGACAAGACCGTACTGTCTTTTGACCGTGGCGTTACTGCGGTCGTAGGACCTAACGGCAGCGGAAAATCAAATATATCCGATGCAATGCGCTGGGTTCTGGGTGAGATATCCTCCAAGAGCATACGCGGTAAGCGTATGGAAGACGTTATCTTCGGCGGTACAGACAACCGCAGACCTATGGGCTATGCCGAGGTCTCCCTTACCATAGACAACACCGACCCCGACAACAAGATGGCTATCGACTACGACGAGGTTACGGTTACCCGCCGTTACTACCGTACAGGCGAAAGCGAATATATGATAAACCGTAAGCCGGTACGTCTCAAGGACATTACCGAGCTCTTTATGAACACAGGTATAGGCCGTGGCGGTTACTCTATTGTCGGTCAGGGCAAGGCGGCTGAGATAATCTCCCAGAAGAGCGACGAAAGACGAAACATATTTGAAGAGGCTGCAGGTATCGCCAAATACCGTGCAAGAAAGAACGAGGCAGAGCGCAAGCTTGCCGAGACAGACGACAACCTTATCCGTATAAACGACATTCTCTCCGAGCTTGAGGGACGCGTCGGACCCCTTGAAAAGGATGCGGCTAAGGCGAGAAAGTACATAGAGCTCTTTGAGGCAAAGAAGGCTCTTGACGTTGCGGTATGTATCTTTGACATATCCGACATCAAGGAAAAATCAAAGAAGCTTCGCTCCGATTTTGAGATCATAAGCCACGAGCTTGAGATGGCGGACGATTCCCTTTCCGCTCTCGAGACACAGAGCGACAGGCTCTATGAGATAACACAGGCAAACAAGCTCAGATATGAAGAGCTTAACAGACTTATAAACGAAAGCAATCAGCGTCGCTTTGATTTTGAGTCCTCAGGCAAGGTCCTCGAGAACGATGTCAAGCACTTGAATGACGCTATCGCACAGAGCGAGGCAGAAAAAGAGCGCATTGCCAAGAATATCGAGGCAGCGCAGGCTCTTGTTGCATCCTCCGTATCCTCAAACGAGGAAAAGAAAAACGAGCTTATGGCTCTGGTTTCCGACTATACCGAGAAGCAGGCAAAGGTCAGCGAATACGAAGCGACCCTTGAGTCACTCTTCGATGAGATAGACAACGTTGATATGGATATCAATCAGCGCAAGGACGAGGTGGTACAAAGCCGTATCAATCTTTCCGCCCTTGAAGCATCCGGTAAGTCAAGAGACGACCGCCGTTCTATGCTTAACGCCGAGCTTGAAGAGGTCGAGGCTTCTATGGAGCTTATCACCAAGCGTATCAAGCAGGCTGACGAGACCATCACCTCCTACCGTAAGAATATCGAGGAGGTTGAAAATCAAAAGGGCGAAAGTGATGAGATCATCGACCACGCCAAGGCAGAGATAGAGAGACTTACCCACCGTAAGAACAAGCTTACTCTTGATATATCCGCAAAGAAGCAGCGTATAGAAAACCTGCGCCGTATGGAAGACCTCTTTGAGGGCTATACGGGCAGCGTCCGCTCGGTTATGAGCGCGGCTGAGCGCGGGTCTCTTCGCGGTATCATCGGACCTCTTTCAAAGATAATTGAGGTTGACACCGAATACGCAGTTGCTATAGAAACAGCCCTGGGTGCACAGATACAGAATCTGGTCTGTGAAAACGAAAAGGATGCAAAGGAGGCTATACGCTACCTTAAGGACAACCGCAAGGGTAGAGCTACCTTCTATCCTCTGACCTCCATCAAGCCCCAGTATCTGCCCGATAACGTAAAATTAGAGGGTTTAAAGGGTTACCTGGGTCTTGCAAGCGAGCTTGTGAAGACAGAAGAAAGATTCTATGACGTTATAGATTCCCTGCTTGCAAGAACTGCGGTATTTGATAATCTTGACAACGCCAACCTTGCCGCAAAGGCAAACGGCTACAAGCTGCGCTGTGTGACCCTTGACGGTCAGCAGATCAACGCAGGCGGATCCTTCACGGGCGGCTCGCTCAAGCAGGACAGCGGTATACTGACCCGCTCCGCCGAGATAGAGTCTATAAACGAAGAGATCAAAAAGGCTGAAGCTGATCTTAAGAAGACCGAAGCTGATATCGAAGCCCAGGAACAGCTTATTGCAGACAATCAGGGCGCAAACGACGATATCACCGCCCGCAAGGCACTCTTCAATTCTCTCTGCTCCGCAGAAGAGACCCAGCAGAAGATACTTATGACCCAGCTCTCAGGAGACGAGACAAGAAAGGCGGCAATTACCGCTTCCCTTGAATCCATCGACCGCGAGCAGACCGATACCGAGGCATCTATAGTCAAGGGAAAGGCAACCATCGAAGCTCTTGAATCAGAGATAACCAAGCTTGAAGAAAAGATGTCCGAGCTTGTAGGACGCCGTGAAGCTCTGACCCGTGAGCAGAGCGATATCAGCGTTGCAATGAATCTCTGCGGTATAGAGATAGAGAAAAAGAAAAAGGATATAGATCAGGGTGAATATGAAATATCTATCCGCCGTGACGCTCTTGACGAGCTTATATCCAAGAGAAATATAGAGGACAACAAGATCTCCGCAGCTACCGAAAAGCTTGACGCTATAGCTGAAAAGATCTCGGGCGGCAAGGAGGAATCCGAGCGTATCGCAAAGGAGATTGCGGCTATGCAGGCAGAGATCGCCTCTATATCCGAGCAGAATCTTGCAAACGAGGCTAAGGAATCTAAGCTTCGCGAGGAGACAAAGGAGCTTACCCACAAGCGAGAGACCCTGTTCCGTGAATACACTAAGTTAGAGACCCAGTGCGAGTCTGTCAAGGACGAGCAGGATAAGCTTATTGCGCATCTGTGGGATGAATACGAGCTCTCCTTCTCTGCGGCTTGCGAGCTTGAATACGAGCCTGTAACAGCCTCCACAAGACCCGAGGCGGTACGAGCAAGAAACGAGCTGCGCGGTAAGATAAAGCATTTAGGTCACGTTAACGTGAACGCTATTGAGGAGTATGAGGAGGTCAAGACCCGTTATGACTTCTTAAAGGTTCAGTTCGATGACCTTACCAAAGCCAAGAGCGAGCTTGCAGGCGTTATCTACAAGCTTGAGGGTGAGATGCGTACGCAGTTCGTATCGGTGCTTGAGGAGATAAATAAGAACTTCAAGGACGTATTCCGTGAGCTCTTCGGCGGCGGTACCGCCGAGCTTAAGCTCAGCGACCCGGAAAACGTACTTACCAGCGGTATTGAGATAAACGTAGCGCCTCCCGGAAAGATAATCAAGAGTCTTTCCCTTCTCTCCGGCGGTGAGCAGGCATTCGTATCGATCGCACTCTTCTTTGCAATACTTAAGGTAAACCCCACGCCCTTCTGCGTACTGGACGAGATCGAGGCAGCCCTCGACGAGGTAAACGTTACCCGTTTTGCTCAGTACTGTCAGAAGTATTCACACAAGACACAATTTATCGTTATCACCCACAGACGAGGAACGATGGAGACCTCGGATACCCTTTACGGCGTTACGATGTACGAGCGCGGTGTATCCAAAGTCCTCTCGGTCAACGTAGGTGAGGTTGAACAGAAGATCGGAGTTAAACTGTAATGGGATTTTTTGATAAGCTTAAGGCAGGACTTTTCAAGACCAAGGAAAGTGTCTTCAAGCCTCTTAACAATCTTTTCAAGAGCCTTCGCAAGGTAGATGAGGATTTTATGGAGGAGCTTGAGGAATTGCTGATATGCGCTGACGTTGGCTATGAGTCCACCGAGGCTATAATAGACGAGCTGAGAGACCGTATCAAGGAGAACGGACTTAAGGACAGCGACGAGATACTCAAGGTTCTCAAAGAGATAATGTGCGATATGATCGGCGAGGGTGCTCCCTTAAATACAGGCGCTAATAAGCCCGACGTTATCCTTGTTATCGGTGTAAACGGCGTCGGAAAGACCACCTCTATCGCAAAGATAGCTAACAACCTGAAAAAGGACGGCAAGAAGGTAGTTCTTGCTGCAGCCGACACCTTCCGTGCAGCAGCTATAGATCAGCTTCAGATATGGGCTGACCGCGTAGGCGTTGACCTCATTAAGCATACCGAGGGCTCCGACCCTGCGGCAGTCGTATTCGATGCTACCGCAGCAGCTAAGAGCCGAGGCGCTGACGTTCTTATCATCGACACCGCAGGCAGACTCCACAACAAGAAGAATCTTATGGACGAGCTTGCAAAGATCTCCCGTGTTCTTGACCGCGAGCTTCCCGATTCTGCAAGAGAAACACTTCTCGTTCTCGACTCCACCACAGGTCAGAACGCAGTACAGCAGGCAAAGGAATTCAAGAACTCAGCCGACATCACAGGTCTTGTTCTTACCAAGCTTGACGGTACAGCCAAGGGCGGTATAGTATTCTCCATTAAGAACGAGCTTGGTATACCCGTTAAATTCATCGGCGTAGGCGAGGCTGTTGACGATATGGAGAAATTCAACAATACCGAATTTGTAAAAGCCTTATTCGAGGAATGATATGAAAGTTGTTTTAGCTTCAAGAAACAAGAAAAAGATAGTTGAAATGCAGGGGCTCTTAAGTGAGCTCTGCGGTAAGGATATAACCGTTCTCTCCCTTGACGACGTAGGCTTCTACGGAGATATAGTTGAGGACGGAGATACCTTTGCGGCAAACGCGCTTATCAAGTGCAAAGCTCCAAAGTGCGATTATCCCGTTATTGCGGACGATTCCGGACTTATGGTAGACGTCCTTGGCGGCGAGCCCGGCGTGTATTCTGCAAGATATGCAGTCGACCACGCAGGCGACGAGCTGGGTGACCATGCCAACAATGAAAAGCTGCTTGGTAAGCTAAAGGACTACAAGCCCGAGGAAAAGACCTCACGCTTTGTTTCCGCCATTGCCTGTGTATTCCCCGACGGACGCGAGATCGTCTGCGAGGGTAAATGCGAGGGTATGATTCTCACAGAATATCAGGGTGACGGGGGCTTTGGCTACGATCCTCTCTTCTACGTTCCTTCTATCGGCAAGACTTTTGCGGAGATGACACAGGAAGAGAAAAACTCTGTAAGCCACCGTGCCAACGCAATGAAGCTCTTTGCAAAAGAGTTCATAAAGGCAATTAATGAAAACTAAATTAGGTATATACGGAGGCACCTATGCTCCGGTCCACAACGGACACATAGGTGCGGCTCTGGAATTCAAAAGGCAGTTCGGGCTTGATAAGCTTCTTATCATTCCTACTTCAGTCTCCCCTCACAAGGAAATGCCGAAGGGTGATTCAGCCGAACACAGGTTCAATATGTTGAACCTGGCTTTTCAGGAGTACGAAGGTATTGCGGTTTCCGACTATGAGCTGACCAAACCGGGCAAAAGCTATACGGTAGATACCTTAAGACATTTTTACAGAGAAGATACAGATCTGTATTTTCTTTGCGGAACAGATATGCTTCTATGTATGCATGAGTGGTATATGGTAAGTGAAATAGCAAAGCTTACTACCCTTGTGTACACAAGACGGGAATGTGATCGTGAGCTTGATGACGACATAGCGGCGCAGATAAACAAGCTTAAGGATGAATACGGATTCCGTATAGAGGAGCTCAAAATGACTCCTCTTGAGCTTTCCTCCACTCTTATACGCAGTGCCTCCGACAAAACACCTTATCTTCCCGAGGCTGTAGCCCGTTATATAGAGGAAAACGACCTGTATGTACAGTGAAATTAAGGATTATTTAAAAAAGAATTTAAGTGAAAAGCGTTATACACATACCTTAGCAGTTGCAGAGGAATGTATGTACTTTGCCGACATCTTCGGCTTATGCGAGCATCAACGGGATATTCTTTATAAGGCGGCGCTCTTTCACGATATTACAAAAGAAAAAACTCCCGACGAGCATATATCCATATGTCGGGTTTATAATATAGAATTTGACAAAGCATACCTTTCTACCCCTGCTTTGTTCCACTCTCTGACAGGCGGCGTGTTTGCCCGTGAGCTCTTCCCTTCGGCTTGCACCGATGATGTAATAGAGCTTATAGACACTCACACTACCGGCAGAGAAAAAATGACTCTGCTGCAGAAGATACTCTTCCTTGCAGATTCAACCGAGGCTACCCGTCGGCACGAATCCTGCATTGAGTTAAGAAATTTCTTCCATAACAACGTAGCAGACAACGACCCGAAAAAACTGCTTGACCGTGCCATCGTCAAAAGCCTTGACGGTACGATAGCTTACCTCCTGCGTACAGGCAGAGAGATAGCACTTGAGACGGTCAAAGCAAGAAACTACTTATTGAAGAACAGCGAGGTTATAAAATGAGTAAGAAGAATTTAAGAACACCCAAGAGAAAACGCGGTGGCTCCAAAGCCCTGCTTATCGTACTTATAGTACTCCTTGTACTTGCAATCGGCGGTATGATCGCATATGCGGTTATCGACAACATGATGGAGACTGCTCCCGCAGTTGATACCAACACTCCCTGGCAGAACGATGAAGCCGATACTCCCAACGCAACTCCCGTTAAGCGTGAGGAAGGTTCCTACAACTTCCTTGTTGTTGGTCGTGACGTAGTGGCTCTCAACACAGACGTTATGATGATCGTCAACCTTGACCTTGACGACGATTCCATGACCATTATGCAGATGCCCCGTGATACCTTTATCACTCTTGACGGTGTGCCCAGAAAGCTGAATTCTGTATTCGGTACATTCTATAACGCATCGTCCGCCTCTAATGACGAAGGTAGGATCAACGACGGTATGAAGGGTCTTGCACAGACGCTTGCCTCAAATCTTGCTATCAATATCGACTTCTATGCATATATGAACCTTGACGGTTTTGGTGCTATAGTTGATGCTATCGGCGGTGTTGATATGTACGTTCCCTACCGTATGTACTATCCCGATCCCGAACAGGATCTGTTAATAGACCTCTATGAGGGTCAACAGACACTTGACGGTGAAAAAGCTGAACAATTTGTCCGCTTCCGTAATAGCTATGTAAATGGAGACCTTGGACGTGTAGATGCACAGAAGCTCTTTATGACAGCATTCATGGAATCCTTTAAGAATAAGATCTCAATCACAAACGTTGTTCCTGTAGTTACATCTATACTGAATAACCTCGAGCACTCCCTTACAGCAAGCGATGCTGCTTACTTCGCTCGTGAAGCTATGCAGATGGATTTCTCTAATATCACAATGCTCACAGCCCCCAACAGCACCATTACATACAACCGTGGCTCCTACGTTGTTATCCACAGAGCGGCGATGTATAAGGTTATCAACGAGCATTTCAATCTTTTCGATACAGACATTCCCGAGTCCAGCTTCGATAAGGATCTCAACTTCACACTTACTACCCATAACGGTGTAAACTCTATCTATAACTCCACAGAGGAGTTTGATGATACTCACAGTGCTGAGGATATCCAGCAGGGCGGTATAGATGTAGACCGCGCCTGGTAAGC
This sequence comes from Eubacteriales bacterium, assembly GCA_045649645.1. Classification (GTDB taxonomy): domain Bacteria; phylum Bacillota; class Clostridia; order Oscillospirales; family CAG-272; genus RGIG7300. The sequence goes on along the minus strand of JAZRQH010000070.1, from coordinate 253 downwards.
GGACACAGTCCGCAGCGATAATCGGGTGAAGTTAACTTTAAATGTTAGTCATCACACGATGGGTTGTTTTGTTATGCTGATTAAAAAACACTACTTTTAGTAAATATTATAATGAAATATATATTTGGAGAAAGAAATGAACGAAAAAATGTTATCTCATACCGAGCCCCTTGAGCTTGCAAAGGAAATAGTAAACATCCTCTACAACAAGAAGGCTCACAACATTAAGCTGCTCCACGTTAAGGATCAGACC
>JAZRQH010000069.1:0-29420 GCA_045649645.1 Eubacteriales bacterium | reverse complement strand
TCCGACGGTCTCAGACTTACCGTAAATGATATGAAGGCTGCAAGCCTTATTAAGGATATGTGGATCGCAGAGGGAACATGGACAACATACTCCGAGATCAAGAACAACGTAGCGGCAGGTGCTAAGTATCAGGCAACCTCTAACAAGCTTGCAAACTACTTTGCAACCAACGACTTTACCTACGTTACTCCCAATCCCGGTGCACACACCGTTCTTATCAGATACAACGACGGCAGCGTTGAGTATCATCACATCAACCTCACCGTTGACGTACCTACCTTCTCTCAGAACGGTCTCCAGCTTACCATCGGCAACATCCCCGGTGTTAAGATCATCAGATGTGCTTACGGTGAGTATAACTCCATAGCAGAGATCAAGAAGGCTCCCCTCCTTCGTTGCTTCAACAACAAGACAGCGATCAAGGATGCAGAGACCTACAAGATCCAGTACCGTGAATCCGGTCTTGTTACTGTAATCGTTGAATATGCAACCGGTTACAAGCACGTTGAGCACGTTAACATCGAGAAGAAGTTATCTACCGCTACTGTTGACGGTAACACCGTTACTATCGGTGCTATCGAGGACGGCTTCATGATGGTAAGATACGCTGTAGGTAAGTACAATTCTATGAGCGACGTTAAGAACGCTGCAGGTTCCAAGTACATAAAGGAACTCACAGACGGTCAGATCGTAATTGAAGACCTCGCTCCCGGCGCATACACCTTCTGCGTACAGTACGACGATGAGTCCTACAACTACCACTACATCACTATAGCATAAGTTATAACATAAAGAAAAAAGCAACCTTCGGGTTGCTTTTTTCATTTGAATGCAAAATGAAAAAATAAGGAAGAAAACCGCTAATGCGGTTTTTAACCACCACTATTCACTATTCACCATTCTCTATTCACTATTCACTGTTTAAAGGATGCAGTAATATGACGTAACAAATAGGAAAAGCACCTTTCGGCGCTTTTTCTTATTGAATTTTGCATAACACAGGGAACCGTTGACTTCGACCATATATTACATATGTAAAGAAAAGCCGAGCTTTCTTGATTTTGGCTAAGCCGACGTGTACAATACTTATATAACCTTCGATTTTCAGACAAGAGTCCGATCTTCGGAGGTTTTTTCTCTTTTTACCCTTCGGTGTTCGTGTTTTTACGAACAAAACAAGAACATATGTTCAAAACTGAAGAAAATATTTTCTTCTGCCTTATAAAACTTTATAAAATTTTCTCAAGGGTATTGAAAAATAGAAAGAATTGCATTATAATTGATACAAACGTGGGTAAAAGTGTATATTTGTGGTCAAAAATGGGTAATTTTTGAAGAAAAAACGGCTTTTTCGCCACTGAAAAACTAAATTCGACAGACGCTTTTATATATAAAATAGGAAAAAACGACAATTTTTCGGAAAGGAGGATACATATGGCAAGACTGTGCGGAACCTATAAGCACACTATAGACAAGAAGAACAGAATGTTTCTGCCTGCAAAGATAAGAGCCAATATAGGCGAGAAGTTTATCGTTGCAAAGAGCCTTTCTGCCAAGTGTATCGCTCTTTATCCCGAAGAGGTATGGGAAGAGTTCGAGGCAGCTCTGAAGGCGCTTCCTAAGGTAACGGGTGAGCCTATCCGCCGTAAGGTATTTTCGGCAATGGAGGAGATAACACCCGATGAAAAGGGAAGGATCCTTCTTCCTGCAGAGCTTTGTCAGTACGCAGAGCTTGATAAGGATATCGTGGTCATCGGCGTTGACGATCATGCCGAGATCTGGAGCGATACCAACCGAGCAATCGAGATCGAGAAGGAAAACTCTCCCGAGCTGCTTGAGCAGATAGCTGCACTGGGTCTCTGATATGTCTGAGTTCAAGCATTATTCGGTACTGCTTAATGAAGCAATTGAGGGCTTAAATATTAAGCCCGACGGCACCTACATAGACGGCACCGCAGGCGGCGGCGGTCACAGCCTTGAAATAGCAAAAAGACTTGAGGGCGGCAGACTCTACTGTGTTGACCAGGACAGCGACGCTATAGCGGCGGCGACAAAGAGACTTGAGGATCATCTCTCCAAGGTCACCTTTGTCAAGGATAATTTCGAAAACATCGGAAATATAGAGACAGACGGCGGTATAGACGGTCTGCTTCTGGACCTGGGAGTTTCTTCCTATCAGCTCGACACCGCAGAGAGAGGCTTCTCCTATATGCAGGACGCACCTCTTGATATGAGAATGAATCGCGAGGCTACCTTCAGTGCGTACAACGTAATCAACGACTACGACGAGGAGGAGCTTACCCGAGTGCTCCGTGACTGGGGCGAGGAAAAGTTCGCACGAAAGATAGCTCGCAATATTGTAAATTCGAGACCTGTATCCACCACAGGTGAGCTTGTGGAGATAATCAAGCGTTCTGTTCCGAAGAGCAACGACGCACACCCCGAAAAGAGAAGCTTTCAGGCTGTTAGGATCGAAACAAATCGCGAGCTCGATATAATAGAGCCCACCGTAGAAACTGCCGTAGAAATGCTTAATTCCGGCGGCAGGATATGTATCATCACATTCCACTCTCTGGAGGACCGTATAGTAAAGCAGGCATTCAACAAGCTTTCAAGCGGTTGTACCTGTCCTCCCGACTTTCCGGTATGTGTATGCGGTAACAAGCCCAAGGGTAAGGTTATAACCCGTAAGCCTGTATTGCCAAGCGAAAAGGAATTAGAGGAGAACTCAAGATCCAAGAGTGCAAAGCTCAGAATATTTGAGAAAATTTAAGTAAAGGAATTCGAAGAAATGACCTATCAGGCGCAGTCCCCCAAGAGCAAACAGAATAATGACAGACGTGCTCAGAACGGTGCGCCTGTACGTAACAATAGAACAACTGCTGCACCGAAGGGTACGAGACCTTCGGCGCCTGCACGCGCCGTTCACCTTCCTGCGGCGCGTCAAACTTCAAAACTCAGCGAGATCAGAAAGAATCTCCGTCCCATGCTGCTTGTCAAGCAGGACAGAGTTACCACCGTTAAGGCGGCAACCAAGAGACCTTTTCCTGTCGGAGCTGTTGTTATGGTAACCATCTGTACTCTGCTGCTTATGTTCACCGTTATGAGCTACGTGCAGATCAACGAGTACACCATCGAGGTAGCTCTCCTCCGCGGAGAGCTCACCGACCTGGCAGGGGAGAAAAAGGAGCTTGCCCTTGCTCTTGAAGAGAAGAACGATATGCTCACTATAGAGCAGTATGCTACCGAGAATCTCGGTATGGTAAAATCGGATCAGCTTACAAAGAAGCATATAACCCTCGACCAGGAGGATAAGGTAGAGGTCGTTGAGACCGAGCCTTCCAAGGATGTCACCGTGGTATCCAGTGTAATGAGTGCTATAGGTGAGAATTTCCAGGGCCTGTGGGAATATATGGGCTGATTGGAAAATATGATTATAGTGCAGATTTGAGAGTGTAAATATTCACTCTCTGTTCTGCGTTTTAGCCGAAAGGGACGTTTTGACCCATTCGGCTTGCTTCGGCTTTAGATGTAGCCGCAAATTTACCAAAAAAAGGAGTGAGAGAAATGCATAACAGAACAAACAGACTTATCCCGGGCAGAACTCTCACTATAATTTTGGTGTTTATGGCACTGTGGGCAGTGCTTGTTATCCGCCTCTTTTCGCTTCAGATAATCCAGCACGAGAAGTACGAGGCAAAGGTTATAGACAACATAGAGCGAGAGACCGAGGTCTCGGCGAACCGAGGCATCATCTACGACTGCAATATGGTGCAGCTTGCTACCAACGAGACCACGTGGCGTATATTTATCTCTCCCCGTGACATAGAGGATGCCACGCAGGGTGCGCTTATAGCCAGCCAGCTTTCGGATATTCTTGATATTGAGTACGATGACATTATGGCAAAGGTGGCTAAGACCAACCGAGCCGACGAAACCATCAAGAAGAACGTTACCGAAGAGGAATACAACAAGATCATAACCCTCATAAACGAGTACGATCTTGACAGACAGATACACTACGAGGCATATACCAAGCGTTATTATCCTTACGGCTCTCTTGCCTCCACGGTTATCGGATGCGTAGGCTCCGAGGGCGGACAGCTTGGTCTTGAACTTCAGTACAACACCGAGCTTACGGGTGTTGCAGGCAAGTACGTTACAGCCCGCGATGCGGTGGGTAACCGTATGCCCTACAAGTATGACAGCTACATAGAGGCAGAGCACGGTTCAAACCTGGTCAGCACTATAGACACCCGTGTTCAGTCGGTGCTTGAAGCACAGCTCAAGCAGACCTATCTTGACAATCATCCTCAGAACCGTGTCTGCGGTATCGTTATGAACGTCAATACAGGCGCTATCCTCGGTATGGGTCAGTACCCTACCTTTGACTTAAACGATCCCTATACCCTTGATGCCGATTCTCAGGCTAAGCTTGATGCGAGCGAGCACGTCAAGGGCAGTGAGGAATATAACAACTACTACTGGGAGCTGGTATATGCCATGTGGAAGAACAAGGCTGTTACCGAGACTTACGAGCCCGGCTCCACCTTCAAGGTTATAACCACCGCTATGGCTATCGAAGAGGGTGCTACCACCTTCTCGGATCCCTACTACTGCAGCGGTTCTATGAAGGTAGAGGGATATCCCGATCCTATCCACTGTCACAAGAGAGAGGGCCATGGCGCGGTTACCTATGCGGTAGGTCTTCAGCAGTCCTGTAACCCCACCCTTATGTCGGTGGCAGCAAAGATAGGCAGACAGAGCTTCTACGATTATTTCAACTCCTTCGGCTACACCGAGAGAACGGGCATCGACCTCCCCGGCGAGGCGAAGCCTATTTATAACGAATACAGCTCTTTCTCTAACGTATCCCTTGCGGTCTACTCCTTCGGACAGACCTTCAAGGTAAGCCCTATCCAGCAGATTCGCGGAATTGCAGCCGTTGCCAACGGCGGCAAGCTGGTGACTCCTCATCTTGTTTCCAAGATAATTGACGACGAGGGTAATATTATCAAGTCCTTTGACGAGTCCCCTGTAAGACAGGTAGTAAGCGAGGACGTATGTGCCGAGATATCCCGTGTCCTCGAGGAGGGCGTTTCGGGTAACGGCGGTGCTAAGAACGCTTACGTTGCAGGCTACAAGATAGCCGCAAAGACAGGTACAAGTGAGAAGCGAGATACCAAGGACACAGGCGACGTTATAGGCTCTACCGTAGCCTACGTTCCCGCAGACGATCCCCAGTATGCGGTGCTCATCATGGTTGACGATCCTCAGACCGCTTCCCATTTCGGTAGCGTGGTCGCAGCCCCCTACGTTGCCGCAACCCTTACAGAGATACTTCCCACTCTCGGCATCGAGAGACAGTATACACAGGAGGACAGCGACGTCAGAACTACTGCAGTCTCCAACTACACCACTTGGGCTGTGGCCGAGGCCAAGGCAGCCATCGAAGGCAAGGGCCTTAAGTGTGAGGTAGTAGGCGAGGGCGACGTTGTAACGGCACAGGTTCCTTCCGCAGGCTCTATAATCCTTGCGGAAAGCGGTAAGGTCATCCTTTACGCAGGTGACGCCACCCCCGAGAACAACCTCATTACAGTTCCCGATCTTAAGGGCTACGGAGCAGAGGCGGCAAACAACGTGCTCGTATCCTATGGCTTCAACGTCAAGATAGACGGCTCCGTTAACCAGGCAGGTGCATCGGTAGTATCCCAGAACCCCGCTCCAGGTGAGAGCCTCCCTTACGGCTCGGTAGTTACCATAACAGTACGTTATTTCAACGGTACCGAGTAGTAAAACAAGTTAAAATCAAAGGAATGTAAAAAGATATTATATTCCGGAGATGATATTATGCTGTTATCCCAGCTTTTTGAGGGGATAAAGATCCTTGAAACCAATATAGAAAAGTTCGATATCGAGATCGGCTCGGTATCTGCAGACTCCCGCAAGGTCGAAAAAGGTGACGTCTTTGTTTCGATCAAGGGAAACTCATACAACGGACACAGATTTATAGGGGAAGCATTATTCCGCCGTGCTGCTGTTATAGTAACCGAAGATAAAAGCTTTTCCGGCGGCTTTCCCTATATTCGTGTTCGCTCAACCAGAGCGGCGTATGCCGTTATATGGAACAATCTTTCGGGCAAGCCCTCACAGCGGATGAAATTCATCGCAGTCACGGGAACCAACGGCAAGAGTTCCACCGTGACAATGATATGCCATCTCCTGAGAGCTTGGGGAATAAAATGCGAGAGTATAGGAACTCTCAACTCAACTCTGACCACTCCGGACCCTCCCGAGCTTTATCCGAGATTGAAGGAGTTAGCTGATAACGGCTGTCAGTACGTGGTAATGGAAGCAAGCTCTCATGCTCTTGAGTACCGAAAGCTTGAGCCCCTGCATTTTGAGGCAGGAGTGTTCACCAATCTGACCCCGGAGCATCTTGATTTCCATAAGAATATGCGCTGCTATGCGGCGTCAAAATCAAGACTCTTTTCAAAATGCGATATTACCTTATATAATAAAGACGATAAATATGCCGATGCCGTAACGGGCAGAGCTCTGAGAAGAGTATCCTACTCATTTGCAGATAATTCGGCTGACTATATATGCCATAATATAAAAACCGCGCTTCACTCAAGCTGCTTTGACCTTTTGACCATAGGAGAGCTGTTCCGCGTGAGCCTGCCGCTCCCCGGAAGATTCAGCGTATACAACGCCATGGCGGCGTGCTCTCTTGCACACTGCCTTGGTATGCCAAAGGAGCTTATAAAGCAGGCGGCAGCTACTATGCCACCCATTACCGGAAGGCTTGAGAGGGTAGAGCTGTCTGATAAGAGCTACACTGCTTTTATAGATTACGCTCACACACCCGATGCGCTGTCCAAGGTGCTTTCCTCCCTTCGTGAGATAACAGCGGGAAGGCTGGTATGCGTTTTCGGCTGCGGCGGAGACCGAGACCGATCCAAGCGGCCGGGTATGGGAACTATAGCCACGGCTCTTGCCGATTACGTTATAATCACCTCAGACAATCCACGTACCGAGGACCCCATAGGCATAATCAGAGACATCCTTGCGGGTGTCAATAAATCAAAACGCTATACCGTTATCCCCGACAGAAGGGGTGCAATAAGATATGCGGTACACTCTGCACGCAGAGGCGACGTTATAGTCTTCTGCGGCAAGGGTCACGAAACCTACGAAATAAACGCCTGGGGCAGGGCCCCCTTCGACGAAAAAAAGATAATACAGGAAGCAGATAAAGAAAGGAACGGGAAAGAAGGAAATGAGTATAATCCATGTTGACAAGATGAGAATGTCCTTGGCGGAGATAGCCAAGGTAACAGACGGCGAGCTGTTTTATTCAGGCTCTGCCATTATACGAAATATTTCCCTTGACTCCCGAGAGATAGAGGAGGGAACCCTCTTCGTTGCCATCAAGGGTGAACGCTTTGACGGTCACGACTATATTGGCAAGGCATTTGAGGACGGAGCTGCCGCTATCATCTGCGAGCGTATTCCTTACAAGGTTAAGGGCAACGTGATCCTGGTTGATAACTCTCTTGCAGCCTTCGGCGCTATTGCAAAGGCGCATAAACAGCTTATCAAGCCCCTGACCGTAGGTATTACGGGCAGTGTTGGTAAGACCACAACAAAGCAGTTTATTTCTGCGGTTATGGCGTCCAAGTATAAGACCCATAAGACAGACGGAAACTTCAATAACGAGATCGGTATGCCTATCACCATGCTCCGTATGCCTTGTGATACAGAGGCACTTGTGCTTGAGATGGGTATGAGCTTTGCGGGTGAGATATCCCGCCTCTCTCAGATAGCCGAGCCGGATATCGCAGTTATCACCAACGTCGGCTCCTCTCATATAGAGAACTTCGGTAGCCGTGAGGGTATCCGTGATGCCAAGATGGAGATCGCCCACGGTCTCAATAAGAAGAAGGGAACTCTGGTCCTCAACGGCGACGAGCCTCTTCTTGCAGGCGTGGAGAACGCAGTTTACGTTGCTATGAATAACGAATCCGCCGACTACAGACCTATCAATATAGTTGAGGGTGACGGTTTCTTTACCTTTGATATCAAGACTCCCGATGGTGTGGCAAAGGACTTCCGTATCAACCTTCTCGGTATACATAACGTATATAATGCGGCAGTTGCTTACGCAGTAGGAAAGCTTGCAGGCATTTGTGACGGCAGAATAAGAGAGGGTCTTCTGAACTTTGAAAATGCGGCAATGCGCCAGAACATATACGAAAACAAGGGCTACACCATAATTGAGGACTGCTATAACGCAAGCCCCGAGTCTATGGCAGCATCCTTAGGCGTTCTTTGCTCAAAGGCAAAGGATGGCAGAAAGGTAGCGGTTCTCGGCGATATGCTGGAACTTGGCGAGCAGTCTGATATCCTGCACTACGGTGTAGGTAAAAAGGCTGCTGAGATGGGCATTGACGAGCTTATCGCATTTGGACCCAGAGCCCACAAGACCGCAGAGGGCGCTATCTCTGCAGGTATGGATGCAGACAGGGTTACGGTATTTACAGACAACACCGATGCCGAGGGCTTTGCTAAGATAGTTGCAGGCAAGCTCACAGACGGCGATACAGTTCTCTTCAAGGCAAGCCGCGGTATGGCGCTTGAAAGAATAACAAAGATCCTTTCGGAGGAATAAGAAAGTGGAAACAAGACACGTGATCTATTTTGTCATTGCAATGGTAGCCACCTTTGCTCTGACAGTACTTATACTCAAATGGCTCATTCCCAAGCTTCGCAGTCTCAAGATGGGACAGACCATACTTGACATCGGTCCCCGTTGGCACAAGTCCAAGGAGGGAACACCCACTATGGGAGGACTTTCCTTCCTCGTTGCAATGTCCTTTGTTATTCTGACCGTTGGTGTGGCGGCTGTTATTACCGACAACCACGCTTGGGCGGCTAAGTTCTTTATCACCTACGGTATGGCTCTCTGTTATGCTCTCATCGGAATTTGGGACGACAGTCTTAAGATCACCAAGAAGGAAAACGAGGGCTTCACCGCAAAACAGAAGGCTTTATTACAGGTCTTCATCGCAGTTGTGTATCTTGTAGCAATGAAGATATGGGGCGGACTTACCACGGTTATGTATTTCCCCTACTTCAACGCAGAGATCGATCTCGGATTCTTCTACTATATAATCGCAACACTTCTTATTGTAGGTGTAGTAAACGCAGTAAACCTTACCGACGGTATCGACGGCTTGGCGGCTTCTGTTACCGCAGTAGTAGGTGCGTTCTTTGCAGTAGCTGCGTTCTTTGCGGCGGCTCTCCCCGCAGCACTTATCTCCGCTATGGTAATAGGCGGCTGCGTAGGCTTCTTAGTTTACAACTTCTACCCCGCAAGAGTATTTATGGGTGACACAGGATCTCTCTTCTTAGGTGGTCTTGTGGTAGGACTTGCGTTCCTTATAAACAATCCCCTTATCGTTCTTTTAGTAGGTCTTATCTACGTTATCGAGGCGGCGTCCGTTATCATTCAGGTCGGTTGCTTCAAGCTCACACGTAAGCGTGTATTCAAGATGGCTCCCATCCATCACCACTTTGAAAAGTGCGGATGGAGCGAGATCAAGGTAGTTGCTATATTCTCGGTAATTACCTTAGTTATATCAGCTATAGCATATTTCGGTTTAGCGAAATAATTTATTTCAAAGGAGGCGGGACAGTTGAATAACAATACAGCAAAGGTCAAAAAGCCGTCCCGCGCACCTAAGGGCGGACAGAAGAAAAGACTCCCCGATATCGTACGTCTCAAGAGCGGAGTTGACAGACCTCTTCTGATCATTATAATCCTGCTTCTCTGTTTTGGCTCTATCATGGTATTCTCCTCCAGCTTTGCGGCAGCATACCAGGACAAGGGCGATAGCTATTTCTACATAAAGCGTCAGAGCGTATTCCTTATTACGGGATTTGTCATTATGCTTGTGGTATCCCGTATAGACTACCGATGGATGCGCCGACTGACCACCCCCGTGTTTGTGGTAATGTGCGTGCTTCTTGCCTTCGTTCCGATACTTGGTATTGCCGAGGGTCAGGCGGTAAGATGGATAGAGCTTCCCATCGTTGGACGATTCCAGCCCTCCGAGCCTATGAAGACTGCTCTTGTGCTTATGTTGGCACATTATTTTGCAACCTATCAGGATAAGATAACAAACTACAGGGACTTTAAGACCTCGTCTCTTTGGGGAGACCTTTTCCCTTATCTTATAGTAGGCTTTGTCTGCTTCCTTGTAGCTCTGGAAAAGCACTTCTCCGGTGTTATCATCCTTTTCCTTATCGGAACCATCGTTATCTTTGCGGGCGGAGCAAGAAAGTTCTGGCTCTTTGCCGCAGGCGGAGCAGGCGGTGTCGTCGTGCTTACAGCTATCATGCTTACCGACTACGCTAAGCAGCGTATCGACACCTGGCTTCACCCCGAGAACTATTCCAGTCTCGGCGACATATATCAGACTCTGCAGGGTCTCAACGCCATCGGCTCAGGCGGACTTTTGGGCGTAGGACTCGGCAACAGCTATCAGAAGTACAACTACGTTCCCGAGCCTCAGAACGACTTTATCTTTTCTATAGTTTGCGAGGAGCTTGGCTTTGTAGGAGCGTTAGCGGTAATAGCCCTATTCGTACTCCTTGTATGGAGAGGGTTTATCATAGCAATGAAGGCTCCCGACACCTTTACCTCCCTTGCAGTCATCGGTATCATAGGTAAGGTAGGTATACAAGCGATACTCAATATCGGAGTTGTAACCGCAGTTATCCCCAACACCGGTATCACACTTCCATTCTTCAGCTACGGCGGTACAGCACTTTGGCTTCTCCTTGTAGAGATGGGTATTGTACTCAGTATATCAAGATATTCATATCAGAGTAAGCAGTAGGTAACATATGAGAGTATTAATGAGCGGCGGCGGAACAGGCGGACACGTCAATCCCGCAATAGCCATAGCCAATATTATAAAGAAGAACTGTCCCGACGCTGTTATCGAGTTTGTCGGAACAAAAAGAGGAATCGAAAACAAGCTTGTTCCCCATGCGGGCTATAAGCTTCATCATATCCAGATACAGGGCATACGCCGCAGCTTGTCTCCCGATAACATCAAGACTGCATTTCTTGCGGCAAAGTCCTTTTCTGACTGCAGAAAGATAATCAAAAAATTCAAGCCCGACGTGGTCATCGGTACAGGCGGTTACGCCTGCTGGCCTGTGGTAGCGGCGGCTTCTAACCTTAAGATCCCCACCGTTCTTCACGAGTCAAACGCCACCCCCGGCTTTGCAATAAAGATGCTTGAAAAGAAGGCGACCAAGGTCTTTGTTAACTTTGAAGAGACAATACCTCAGCTCAAGTATCCCGAAAAGGCGGTAAGAGTGGGCAATCCCTTGAGAGGAGATTTTTCCACCGTCAGCCGTGAGGGCGCAAGAGCACATCAGGGAATCACGGGTAAGTACAGATATATGATACTGTCGGTAGGCGGCAGTATGGGTGCCGAGCGTATCAACCAAGAGGTCATCGATATGATGAAGACCTATACCGCTAAGCATCCCGAGATCCTTCATATCCACGGCACGGGTGCTATCGAGTATGAAGAAACAAAGAAGATGTTTACCGAAGCAGGACTTGATAAATATCCCAACCTTCAGCTCCTTGAGTATATCTACGATATGCCCGAGAAGATGGCAGCTGCAGACGTTGTTATCAACCGAGCAGGTGCTATGACACTTTCCGAGATAGCAGTGCTGGGACGCGCAAGCGTGCTTATCCCTTCACCCAACGTTACAAACAATCATCAGTTTAAGAACGCAGACGTGCTGCGTAAGGCAGATGCTTGTATCCTCATAGAAGAAAAGGATCTTCGTGATTCTGCTCTTGCCAAGGCTGTTGAGAGCCTTATCTCCGACAGCGAAAAGAGAGCAATAATGGAAAAGAATGTAGAGAGATTTGCGGTAAACGATGCCGCAGACCGCATCTACGAATATATAAAGGAAACAGTAAAATAAATGTTTGGTAAAAAGAAGGTCAAGGTCAAAAAAGCCGTCACGGAAAAGAAGAAAAACGTGGGCTTTGAACGCCTTAAACGAAAAAACAGTACCAGACTTCTCCGACAGAGGGCGTTGTACACGGTACTCATAATCCTTCTTCTTGCGGTATTCCTTATCGGTACGGTGGCGATATTCTTCCGCGTCCACGCCATCACCGTCAAGGGTAACAGCTACTACAGCGACAGCGACATCATCACAGCCTCGGGTATTGAGAAGGATATGAATATCTATCTCATAGACGACCGCTCTGTGGTGACGGCTATACTCTCACAGTTCCCTTACGTTCGCACCGTCAAGGTCTCAAGAGAGATACCGAACTCGGTGACACTTACCCTCAAGTGCGATGACCCCAACTATTATACCGAGGTAGCAGGGGAGTGCTTTGTACTGTCAAGGGATCTTCGGGTAATGCAGCGCTTTGACTCAAAGGACGAGCTTCTGACAACACATCCCGAGATCAAAAAGCTGACCGGCGGTGAGATAGCCCGAGCTGTTGTGGGAAGCGAGCTTGAATACGTAAACAAGGCTTATTCGACCCAGGCAAAGGAGCTGCTTTCGATACTTGAGGCGGCAGAGGTCTTTTCGGGAGTAAGCTCGATAGACTTTTCGGACAGATTCAACGTACAGGTCACCTATGACAGCCGTCTTAAGGCGAACATAGGCAACAGCGACGATATCGAGCTTAAGCTAAGGTTTATGAACGAGATAGTCAAGGATCTGGGCGAGGCAAGAGGAACCATAGATCTTAAGGACGTTGAGGCTGCCTACGTGCTGCTTAATAACGACGAGATATATGATTAAAAAATGTTAAAATAAAATAAATTTTGTAGAAAAGTATTGCAATAAAACGAAAAAAGTATTATTATAACTATATATATTATACAATTATAATTAATGTAGAAATTTTACTTGTTTAAAATATTAGGAGGATATAAAAATGGCATTTGAGTTCGAGAACTACGATAGCGGTGTAGTTATTAAGGTAGTTGGTGTCGGTGGCGGCGGTAACAACGCAGTTAACCGTATGATCAAGGAAAATGTTAAAGGCGTAGAATTTATTTGTATCAATACAGACAGACAGGCTCTCGCTTTCTCTAACGCAGAGAACAAGATCTCTATCGGTGACAAGCTCACCAAGGGTCGTGGCGCAGGCGCCAACCCCGAGATCGGTCAGAAGGCTGCTGAGGAGTCCAAGGAAGAGATCGCAAACATGCTTCGCGGTGCTGATATGGTATTCATCACCACAGGTATGGGTGGCGGTACCGGTACCGGTGCAGCTCCCGTTGTAGCTAAGCTCGCTCGCGATATGGGTATCCTTACCGTTGGTATCGCAACCAAGCCCTTCGCATTTGAGGGTGCTAAGAGAATGAAGCTTGCTGAGCAGGGTATCGAGGCACTCGGTGCTTGCGTAGACTCCCTCCTCGTTATCCCCAACGAGAGACTTAAGCAGATCTCTGAGACCAAGATCACACTTCTCAACGCATTTGCTGAAGCAGACAACGTACTCCGCAAGGGTGTACAGTCCATCACCGACCTTATCAACGGTCTCGGTGTTATCAACCTTGACTTTGCTGACGTTACCACAGTTATGAAGAATGCAGGCATCGCACATATGGGTGTTGGTGCAGCTGAGGGCAGAGACAAGGCGGAGGAAGCAGCAAGACTTGCTATCTCCAGTCCCCTTCTTGAGACCTCTATCTCCGGCGCTAAGGGTCTTATCATCAACATCACCGCAGGTCCCGACATCGGCCTTGAGGAGATGGATGCAGCTTCTACCATCATTACAAACGAGGCTCATCCCGATGCAACCGTTATCTGGGGTGCTATGATCGATAACAGTCTTGAGGACAAGATGCTCATCACCGTTATTGCTACAGGCTGTGGCGAGGACGACGAGCCCAAGGCTGCAAAGGCTCCCGAGACCAAGCCCGCAGAGGCAGCTCCCGGTATGCCCGAGGACGAGTTCTCCGATATCATGGATATCGTAAACAACAATAACAACAAGAAGACTTCTGCTGCTCCCGCACAGAGCTTCCCCAACTTCACGTTCTAAGTTAATAGAAAACAAAAGAGCTTGCTTCGGCAGGCTCTTTTTTGTTTTATTACCGTGGCGACAATGTACTGTTTTTCTTTATTTAGCCATAAAATAACAGGTAAATACAAAAAACGACAGTATATGATATCGTATAATCCTGTTCGACCAATAAATGGAAAATTTCCACTAAAATACCAAAAAACTATTGACAAATCTGTAAATAAATGGTATAATTTTGTCGTAATGTAACCAACCTGAAAGGAAAATGTATTATGGTATTAAGAACTGTAGACGAGTTAGGAAGAGTAGTTATACCCAGCGTTATCAGAGATATGCTCGGTATAGAGGTAAAGACTAAGGTATCTGTTGAGATGATCGACGGTGCCGTAGTTATGCGTCCCGTAAAAACGGATACAGAGAAGAAATAATATAAAAGCAAAAAAGGATGTTGCAGTAATGCAACATCCTTTTTATCCCTCCCGTCTTGCAAAATCGGGTGAAATATATTATAATATATCTATCAACTTATGAGGTGATATTATGGAACAGTACAAAAGCCCTATGATAGACGGACACGTTCACGTTTATACAGATAAATGCGTAGAGTATTTTCTTAATTACAAGAAGGAATACGGCTTCAAAAATATTTGCGTAGCATGCCTGTGCAATCTCAATATGTCTATGGAGCATGACGGAACACAGAACATTCTTGCGGCTATAATGAAGCTTATCGACCCCGATATTTATGCCCTCGGCGGACTTGTTTATCCAAAGTTTCCCGTAACAGAGGCTCCTACCGGAGACTACGATTTTGCCACTCAGGTAAAGGAGCTTATGGAGATAGGCTTTGACGGCATCAAGATGCTTGAGAACAAGCCCACCACCCGCAAGCTTACAGGTCTTGCTACAGACGATCCCATGCTTGATTCCTTCTATAAGTACATAGAAGACAACGATATTGCGGTCATCTCCCACGTAGCCGATCCCGAGACCTTCTGGGACTATGACCTTGCCCCCGAGTTCTCCCACAAGGAGGGCTGGTTCTACGGCGACGGTACCTTCTTGTCAAAGGAGGATATCTACCACGAGGTAAAGAACACCCTTGAGAAATACCCTAAGATCCGCTTTACCTTCCCCCACTTCTTCTTCCTTTCCGATTATATCGATGAGGCAAGAAAGCTCCTTTGCAAGCATCCCAATCTTAAGCTTGATATTACTCCCGGACGAGAGATGTACGATAACTTTACCAAGCACTACGACGAGGCAAGGGCATTCTTCAACGACTACAGCCACCGTATAATCTTCGGTACCGATATGACCTCGGATGCCTTCCAGGGCAAGCCCGGGGATATGTTCGATGCCATCACCCGATTCCTGTCCACCGAGGACGAGTTCGAGTATTGGGACTTTAAGATAAAGGGTATAGGACTCAGTCACGACAAGGTCAAGCAGATCTGTCACGACAACTTCCTTTCTAACCTTGCTCCTGAACCCAAGCCCATAAACCGCCAAGCGCTCAAGCGTTATATAGACCGTATGCTGCCCTACGTTAAGAACAGTGAGACCGCAGCATTTATAAAGGACTTTGCAGACCGCGAATTATAATATGAGCCGTAAGAGAGTTTTTCTCTTACGGCTTTTTGTTTTCTCCAATATCGAAATGACTATAGGCGTGATTAACACATATTGACAGGGTCGATAATATATGATAACATATGAACGGTTATTATATAATAATATTTAAAAACCGTGGAACGGAGCATATCAAGGATGACAAATAAACAGAAGTTTATTTTACTGCGAATAATTGTTGCGGCATTAGGCTTTGTAGCCCTGATGCTTTTAGCTGCCGGCGGACAGGTAGAGCTGCTTCTCTTTCTCGTGCCTTATCTCATTATAGGCTACGACGTTCTGTGGGGAGCGGTAAGGAAGCTTGTTGTGGGTAGGATCCTTGACGAAAGATTTCTTGTGAGTATTGCGACCGTAGGCGCGATCATTCTGGGCGAATATCCCGAGGCGCTTATAGCTATGCTTCTCTACCAGACGGGTGAGCTTTTCCTTGATACTGCAGTTGATAAAAGCAAAAGGGATATCGAATCACTTACCGATATCTACCCCGAGTACGCAGTGGTACTGCGGGACGGAAAGGCAATGCGCTGTGAGCCTAAGGAGATAACGGTAGGGGAGATTATTCTTGTGCGCTCGGGTGAGCGTATTCCCCTTGATGGTACAGTAACCGAGGGCGAAGGCTCTCTTGACACCTCTGCTCTCACCGGCGAAGCTATGCCCCGCGACGTGTCAAAAGGAAGCAGAGTTCTGTCCGGAAGTGTAAATATGGGCGGAATGCTCAAGATAGAGGTAAGTGCTGAATACGAAAACAGTACGATCGCCAAAATGTCTGACCTTGTGGAAAAGGCCTCCGAAAAGAAGGCGAGGGTCGAGAGCTTTATAACCCGCTTTGCGAAGGTTTATACACCTATCGTAGTCATAGGAGCAGTACTGCTTGCAGTTGTACCGTCACTTGTTACCGGAGTGTGGGAGGTCTGGACTCACAGAGCGCTTATCTTCCTTGTGGTGTCATGTCCCTGTGCCCTTGTTATAAGCGTTCCGCTGAGCTTTTTTGGCGGTATCGGCGGAGCCTCAAAAAGAGGTATCCTTATCAAGGGCTCAAGCTATATGGAGCAGCTTGCTAAGGCAGAGGTAGTGGTATTTGATAAGACGGGTACGCTTACCTACGGAAGCTTTGACGTTATAGAGATATGCTCAAATATAGACAAGGACGAGCTGTTACGCCTTGCCGCAACAGCAGAGCAGGGCTCAAACCATCCTGTGGCAAGATCTATCAGAGGGCTATACAATAAGGAGCTGCCTGCTCCCAAAAAGGTTGAGGAGATACCCGGCAAGGGTGTTATCTCTGATGGTATTGCCTGCGGAAACTATACTCTTATGGAGCATCTCGGTATTGAATGCGAAAAGGCTGTTTCTACCGGCAGTGTGGTCTACGTTGCAAGGAATAATGAATATATCGGACATATCATAGTAGCGGACCGAGTGAAAAATACCTCACAGAAGGCTGTGGAGGATCTTCATTCTCTTGGAGTATTCACCGTAATGCTGACCGGCGACAATATGGCGGCGGCAAGAACGGTTGCCGACGTTCTTGGTATAGACGAGGTTCACCCCGAGCTGCTTCCCGAGACCAAGGTATCCAAGCTTGAGGAGATCCAGTCAAGCGTTGAGGACGGAGATACGGTATGCTACGTAGGCGACGGGATCAACGACGCCCCGGTTCTTGCAACGGCAGAGATCGGCATCGCCATGGGCGGTATAGGCTCTGACGCAGCCATCGAGGCGGCAGATATCGTAATTATGGACGACGATCCCGCAAAGGTAGCCGAGGCTGTTTACCTGTCACGCCGCACCGTTACCGTAGCCAAGCAGAACATCGTGCTTTCTATAGGTATCAAGGTGTTAGTCCTGCTCCTTGGAGCACTGGGTCTTGCCGGAATGTGGGCTGCGGTGTTCGCTGATGTGGGAGTAACCGTAATCGCTACCCTTAACGCTCTCAGATGTATGAGGGTAAAGTCTTCCGACGTTGAGACCGTAGAGGCACTTCCTCCCATAACAGAATAACGATCGGAGTAGATTCAGACAATGAAAAAAACCTTAAAATGGCTTGAAAATTTTTGGTATCATAACAAGTGGATAACTGTTATAGTTGCTTTCTTTGCGGTAGCGGTCATTATTATGACGGCACAGTTTTTTACCAGAGACAAGTATGATGCCATGATATTATATACGGGACCGCGTATTCCTACGGCAAACCAGACTCTTGAGATAGAGTCCGCCTTTGAGGATGTTCTCGACGAGGACTATGACGGTAACGGCAAAAGAGAGGTCAGCCTTAACTCGCTTTTCCTTATGACCGACGAGCAGTTAAAAGACGACAAATACCTTTACGACGAGGAGGGTAACGCCCTCTATATCAACACAAAGGATATGGTCACCACAAAGCAGCAGTTTACCACACAGATCTTTGTGGGTGAGGCGATCATCTGTCTTCTTGACCCTGCGTGGTATGACCTTGTAGCAAAGAAGGATGCCTTTGTTCCCTTAAACGAGCTTATGGAAAACCTTCCCGAAAAGACCTATGACGAGTGCGCCGTATATCTTCGTGATACAGGCTTCGGTGAGTACTTTACCGCACTTGATGCACTCCCCGAGGACACGCTTATCTGCTTCCGCCGTATGTCCTCAACAAGCGGTCTGAAGAACGAAAAGAAGGAAGAGGAGCGCTATGAGTTTAACAAGAGGTTCTTTGTAGAACTTATAGAGTTTAACATAAACTAATATAATAAAAAGCAAAATGGTGTCCTAAGGGCACCATTTTTTCATCAATTTTGCATTCCGTATTACGCCAGTAATACGTCGGATATAAGCATCACACAAAATCCGACCAATAAAGCGTAGGTTGCACCTCTCTGACTTCCGTGAGCGTGGGTCTCCGGGATCATCTCGTCGCTTATGACGTAGAGCATCGTACCACCCGCAAAGGCAAGAGCAAAGGGAAGGATGGCTGTAGAAACACTTACCGCAAAGTAACCGATAAAGGTTCCTATTACCTCTACCAGTCCCGTTATCATAGCCAGTATAAAGGTCTTTCTTGGCTTAACACCGGCAGAGAGCATAGGTGCGATTATCACCATTCCCTCGGGGATGTTCTGCAGAGCTATACCGCCTGCGATCATCAGAGCCTGAGAGGTATCTCCCGAGCCAAAGCCCACACCTGCCGCGATTCCCTCGGGGAGGTTATGTATGGCTATCGCCATAACGAAGAGCATAACCTTGTTGAAATCCGCATTTCGGTGGCTCTCAAGGTCGGGCCCTATCATCTTATGGAGATGGGGAACAAGCTTGTCAATGAGATTAAGACAGAGAGCACCTGTAAATATGCCGAGGATAGTTACGATGATTCCGTATTTTCCTCCGTATTCAAGGGATGGAAGCACCAGGCCCAATACCGCTGCCGCAAGCATAACTCCCGCAGCGAAGGAAAGAACTATGTCGGAGAATTTATGAGACTGCTTTTTGAATATAAAGCCTATCAGTGCGCCGAATACGGTTGCTCCTCCGACGCCCAAGGCTGTTAATAAAACTAAGTTCATTTTAAATACCGCTTATATCAATATGTTTGAAAATGGTGTCACAGGGACACCATTTTCTACCTATAATTACGCATTACGCATTCCGAATTACGCATTGTGCTTTAATAAATTCAGCACAGCTGAATTTATCTTAAAGTACAAGAGAGGGAGCACTGTAAACTCTTGCAGCCAGCTCCTGATTGAGCATATAGAGGCTCTTGGGGTCGGAACCGAACAGCTCCATCTTGGAGATAAGGTCGTTTGCGTTGGTCTCCTCCTCGCCCTGCTCCTTTACGAACCAGTCAAGGAATTGCATTGTACGGAAATCTCTTACGTCGTAAGCCGCACCGTAGATATCGTTGATAAGGGAGGTCACGTATTCCTCGTGCTCGAGGCCTGCCTTAAGTACGTCCATATGCTCCTTGAATACCTTGTCAGGCTTTGCGATAGCCTCAAGGGTGACGGGCATATTTTCGTTCTGAAGATAGGTGTAGAAGAGCATTGCGTGGTCTCTCTCCTCCTGTGCCTGGATCATATACCAGTTGGCAAAGCCGTCAAGTCCCGCTGCCTTGAAATAGTTTGAAAAATCGAGATACAGATAAGCAGAGTATAACTCCTTGTTGATCTGCTGATTTAATAATTCGTGTACTTTTGCGTTCATCATTTTATTGTTCTCCTTAAGTTTATTTGATAGGCTCAAAGTCTGCCGCTCCGTGCTTACAGAGGGGGCAAACTATATCATCGGGAAGGGTATCGCCCTCGTAGATATATCCGCATATCTTACATACGTAACCCTTTTTGCCCTCGGTTTCGGGCTTGGGCTTAACGTTTTCGTGATAGTAGGTGTAGGTCATTGTTTCCTTATCGGAAAGAACTCTTGCCTCACTTACCGAGCAGATGAACATTCCGTGGGAATCAAGGTCGATATACTGCTCAACCTTGAGAGACATAAAGGAATTTATATATCTGGGGAGAACTACAAGACCGTTTGCTGATCGAAGAGGCTCACAGTCCTTGAACTTATCCACGTTTCTTCCGCTGACAAATCCGAAGGCTTCAAACACCTTGAAGGGTGCGTCAACGGTCAGGGTGTTGATATTCATCTTGCCGGACTGCTTTATAACGTGGTGACTGTAGTTTTCCTTATTTATGGTCACCGCAACACGGTTGGGTGTGCTTGTAACCTGAGTTACTGTGTTTACTATAAGTCCGTTGTCCTTCTTGCCGTCGTTACTTGTTACCACGTAGAGACCGTAACCGATATTGAAGAGGGCACTGGGGTCGTTCTTGTTGGTATCGTCACTGAGAGCAGTATACTCACGGCAGAGCTCACCTGCAAGATCGTCAAGCTGTGCCGAGCTTGTCTCGTTGAGAGCGGACATGATCTTGACTGTAGCGTCGGTATAGGTAAGGTTCTTTGAGTTCTCAAGCATAGCCTTCATTCTCTTTGTAGCCTGGGGAGCCCAGCTTCCGTTTTCTATAAATGCAACGGTGCGGTTGGAGAAGTTACGCTCGGTTAAGTGATTGATAAACTCTCTCATAAAGGGGAAGATATCAGCGTTATAGGTAGTTGTAGCAAGGACCAGCTTAGAGTATCTGAATGCATCCTCCACAGCCTCTGCCATATCAACACGGGCAAGGTCGTTTACCACTACCTTGGGACAACCCTTAGCCTTGAGCTTTTCGGCAAGCTTAAGGACAGCCTTCTTTGTGTTGCCGTAAACCGAGGTGTATGCGATCACAACACCCTCCTCCTCGGGCTGGTAGCTTGACCAGATATTATAGAGGTTGAGGTAGTATCCGAGATTTTCGGTAAGAACCGGACCGTGGAGAGGACAGATCTTCTCAATATCAAGACCGGCAGCCTTCTTAAGAAGGTTCTGAACCTGTACACCGTACTTGCCTACGATACCGATATAGTAGCGTCTCGCCTCGCAAGCCCAGTCCTCCTCAACGTCAAGGGCTCCGAACTTGCCGAAGCCGTCAGCAGAGAAGAGAACCTTGTCGTAGCTGTCGTAGGTTACTATAACCTCGGGCCAGTGAACCATGGGAGCGGTAACGAAGGTGAGAGTGTGCTTACCCAGAGAGAGTGTATCCCCCTCGCCTACAACGATGCGGTTATCCTCGTACTCTGTACCGAAGAAGTTCTTCATCATTGCAAAGGCCTTAGCGGAGGAAACTATCTTCGCCTCGGGATAAGCCTTTACAAAGTTAGTTATATTAGCCGAGTGGTCGGGCTCCATATGCTGAACTATAAGGTAGTCGGGCTTGCGATCACCTAAGGCAGCTTCAAGGTTGTCAAGCCACTCGTGTGTGAAGTTCTGGTCAACGGTGTCCATTACCGCGATCTTTTCGTCAATGATGGCATAGGAGTTGTATGCCATGCCGTTAGGAACGTCGTACTGACCCTCAAAGAGATCTACCTTATGGTCGTTTACGCCGATGTATTTGATGTCATTTGTAATAAACATTTTCATTCACCTCTGTGTTAATTTACATGTTTAATGTATCACATATTAACAATTTAGTCAAGATTTTTTCCGTCGGTAGATATTGTTACTACCTGCCAGGGAATGAACTTTCCGCTTGCCATAAGGGCATTTTTGGTTGCCGCCTCGATACCGCCGCAGCAGGGAACCTCCATACGTACCACCTTGACACTTTTTATGTTGTTATTCTTGATTATCGCCGTCAGCTTCTCGGTATAATCACCCATATCAAGCTTTGGACAGCCGATAAGGGTTATGTGGTTACGGATGAACTCTTCGTGAAAGTTACCGTAAGCATAAGCGGTACAGTCTGCCGCTATAAGCAGGTTTGCGTCCTCAAAATAAGGAGCGTTGACGGGAACCAGTTTTATCTGACAGGGCCACTGTGAGAGCTGGCTTGTTGTCGGTCTTGCCTGTACAGGAGCTGCGGTACGGCTTATTGACTTTGACATCATACCGGGACATCCGCAGGGCAGGGGTGCAGCCTTAGCCGCCTTAGCTCGCTTTACCGCTTCTTCGTCATAGGCGGGAGCTTCTCTTTCTTCAAAGCTTATTGCACCTGTAGGACATGCGGGTAAGCAATCACCCAGACCGTCGCAGTAGTCCTCTCGGGTCAGCTTGGCTTTGCCGTCTATCATTTCTATAGCACCCTCGTGGCAGGTATGCGCACACAGACCGCAGCCGTTGCACTTTTCTTCGTCTATTTTAATAAGGCTTCTTATCATTTTGTCGCCCTCCTATTGATTTCTTGATGCTATTATAGTATAATCAAATCATAAATTCTGTTGAAATTTCAACAGAAAGGAGAAAATATGCAAAAATATTTTGATGTTATAAAAAAATGCCCCCTTTTTGACGGTGTAGCCGAGGAGCATATTGACAAGATGCTTCACTGTTTGTCAGCAACAGCGGATTTTTATGATAAGAAGTTTACGGTGTTCCGTGAAGGAAAACCGATACGTCATATCGGCGTTGTGCTCTCAGGATCTGTTCAGGCGGTGCAGGTGGATTATTACGGTAACAGAAGCATTCTCACCGAGACCTCTCCCGGCGGAATGTTCGGGCAGGCCTTTGCCTGCTCCGGGGAGCTTCCGATGACACTTTCATATATAGCCAACGAGCCAAGTGAGATAATGCTCCTTGACTGCCATCATATTCTCCATACCTGCTCGGTGAACTGTAGCTTCCATCAGCAGATGATATTTAATTTAATGAAGAATATGGCACGGGGCAATATAGAGCTTCATCAGCGCATCGAGATAACCTCCAAGCGTACCACCCGTGAGAAGCTTATGGCTTATCTCACCCTGTATGCTAAAAAGCATGGAAGCAGAGAGTTCGATATCCCCTTTGACCGTCAGGAGCTAGCCGACTATCTTGAGGTAGAGAGAAGCGGCTTGTCTGCGGAGATAAGTAAGCTGAGAGCTGAAGGAGTGCTTGAAAGCTATAAAAGACATTTCCTTTTATATTAACGATATTTTAGCGAGACAAAAATATATATTATTAGGTATGAAATATATCTTGGAAAATTTTCTCAACTTTTTTTGATTTTCTTATTGACAATTGATGTCATTAGTGCTATAATAAAGCCACAGTAAAGAACAGGAGGCGATGAGATGGAAAGAAGAAACACCAAGCAGCTCGAGGCAATAAGAGCCTATGCCGAGCATACAAAGACCCATCCCACAGCCGAGGACGTTTACCGTGAGATAGTCAAGACTATCCCGGATATAAGTCTGAGAACAGTCTACCGCAATCTCAACAAGCTGGCGGAGGAGGGAATACTGCGTAAGATACAGGTCCCAAACGCCCCCGACCGCTTTGACAGCACCCTTGAGCCCCATCAGCATATACTCTGTACCGAGTGCGGTGAGTTCATCGACGTGTTTATGAATAACGAGGAAAGATTGCTTGCAGAAATAAAGGACCTCTGCGGATACGAGATAACAGGCATTGACGTTGTCTACCGCGGCAGATGTCCCCAACATACAAATTAAATTTTACGAAACATAAAGGAGAACAATTATGGAACTCAAAGGAACAAAGACAGAACAGAATCTCTGGACAGCATTTGCAGGCGAGAGCCAGGCAAGAAACAAGTATACCTACTACGCATCCAAGGCAAAGAAGGAAGGCTACGTACAGATAGCAAAGATCTTCGAGGAGACCGCCAACAACGAAAAGGAGCACGCTAAGCTCTGGTTCAAGGCTCTCCATAACGACGGCATCCCCACCACTGCTGAGAACCTTCTTGACGCTGCAGAGGGCGAAAACTACGAGTGGACCGATATGTATGCAGGCTTTGCCAAGACCGCAAAGGAAGAGGGCTTTGATAAGCTGGCTTACCTCTTTGAGGCAGTAGGCAAGATCGAAAAGGAGCATGAGGAAAGATACCGCAGACTCCTTGAAAACGTTAAGACCGGTAAGGTATTTGTAAAGGACGGCAAGCAGGCGTGGGTATGCTCTAACTGCGGACACCTCCACGTAGGCGAGGGAGCTCCCGAGCTTTGTCCCGTATGCGCTCATCCTCAGGCATACTTTGAGATCAAGGCTGACAATTTCTAATATAACAAAAAGCTCCTTCGGGAGCTTTTTTTGTTGTTGAAAAATATCAGGCTTTGTGTTATAATAATGAAAGAATTCTTGTGTTAAAGGAGTACTTGATATGGAATATATCTGGCAGGATAGAAAAAGAACCTTTTTAGGTCTTCCCTGGAGCTTTACCGTATACAGACTAACCGAGGAAAAGCTCTTTATAGAAACAGGCTTTTTAAACAAAAAGGAGGAGGAGATCAGGCTCTACAGAATTATGGATCTTACCCTTAACCGCAGCTTTGGTCAGAGACTTTTCGGTGTGGGCAGTATCCATTGCTGTACCGCTGACAAGTCCACTCCCGAGTTTGACATCAAGAGCATCAAACGATCTAAGGATATCAAGAATATGCTTTCGGATATGGTAGAGGCTCAGCGTGAGGCAAAGAACATCTCCACCCGCGAGTTTATGGACGACGAAGAAGGTCACGAGCATTAATTATATATGGTTTTCAGTTCAACGATATTTCTCTGTGTCTTTTTGCCCCTGGTATTATTGCTTTATTACCTTATCCCGGGCAAATGGGCAAAAAACATAGTTTTACTTGTATTCAGCCTTATATTCTACGGATGGGGCGAGCCCAGACTTGTTATCCTTATGGTGATATCCCTTCTGGTGAACTACCTCTTCGGTATTCTTATCCACCAAAGGCACCTAAGCGACAAAAAGGGAAGACTCTGGCTATGGCTGTCGGTTGTCTTTAATATAGGACTGTTATTCTATTTCAAATATTTCACCTTTACGGCAGAGAGCATTGCCGCCCTCATAAAGGCTGACTGGGTCATCAGGGACATAGCTCTGCCTATAGGTATCTCCTTTTATACCTTCCAGGGAATGAGCTACGTTATAGACGTTTACCGCGAGGATATTACGCTAAAGCCTATGGTGCAAAAAAATCCCGTCAAGGTAGCTCTCTATATCTCTATGTTTCCTCAGCTTATTGCAGGACCTATCGTCCGCTACGAGGACGTTCTTCCTTATCTTGATAAGCGTGAGCATACCCTTGAGCGATTCTGCGAGGGTATAGAGATATTTATAATCGGTCTGTCAAAGAAGGTCATCTTTGCAAACCTTCTCGGTGAGGTAGCAACCTCCCTTATGGAGACAAACGTAGGTATGATAGGCACACCCCATGCCTGGCTGGGTGCCGTCTGCTATACGATGCAGATATTCTACGACTTTTCGGGTTATTCCGAGATGGCTATAGGTCTGGGTAAGATGTTCGGCTTTGAGTTTATGCAGAATTTCAACTTCCCCTACATATCCCGCTCTATCACCGAGTTCTGGCGACGCTGGCATATATCCCTTTCGGGTTGGTTCAGAGACTATCTCTACATACCGCTGGGCGGCAACAGAAGAGGCAACGTATATTTCAACCTCTTTGTGGTATTCCTTGCTACAGGCATCTGGCACGGTGCCGCATGGGGATTTATCATCTGGGGTCTCTGGCACGGAGCGTTTATGCTTATTGAGCGTATTCTCAAAAAGCATCCCTTGCCCGTAAGGCTTCCCAAGGTGCTTTCGGGAGCTCTCGGCTGGGCGTATTCGATGCTTGTGGTGCTCCTTGGCTGGGTGCTATTTAGGATAGTTGACCTCGGTGCTACACTTGACTATATCAAGCTTATGTTCGGTATGGGTCAGCCCGAGTTCGTGCGTTACGGAGTTATGTATTATCTCAATGCAAGAACTCTCACCGTTCTTATAGCGGCAACGATCTGCTGCTTCCCCTGGAAGAACTATATCAAGCCCAAGGGAACGTGGTTTATGTTTGTTCGCCGTGTAGTGCTGGTGGCACTCTTTGTTATCAGCTTTATGCTTATAACCAACAGCACCTACAATCCCTTTATTTACTTCAGATTTTAGGAGGTGTTTATGAAAAAGCTTGGTAATATCATATTCTGCCTCGTATTTCTCGCAATGCTGGTGTTGCCCTTTGCCTTCACCAACTTTGAAAAGGAAGTAATATCCGAGATAGACAACGAATATCTGCCGGAGCTCGAGACAGAGAATTTAGAAAGCTTTGTCAAGAGCGCCAACGGCTATCTTGACAAGCGTATAGGCTTTCGCGAACAGACCCTTGAGCTTTATCAGCTCTTAAACGATAAGCTCTTTTCCGAGATGGAGCATCCCAACCATATGTACGGCAAGAACGGACATATGTACTATAAGTGGGATGAGTACATTGAGGACTGGCAGCATCTCAATCTCGACGATGAATGGGCTGACAAATTTGTACAGGGAATAAAGAGCTTTCAGGATTATTCCGAGAGTAAGGACAAAAAGTTTATTTACGTGCTCTTACCCGATAAAAAGACCGTCTATCCCGAATATTTCCCCGAGGGCTATAACGTTAAGGGAGATATCTCAAGAACAGATCAGGTGCTTTCGTATCTCGACAAATACTCGGTAAACTACTACTGGGCAAAGGACACTATGCTTGAGGGCAAAAAGACTATGCCCGTCAACAACAAAAAATTTGACATAACTCATTGGAATGAGAACGGAACCTTTATCGTCATACAGGAGCTTCATTCCCGCTTAGGTCTTGAGCCTATTGATATCAGCGATTACGAGGTGACCGAGAAGGTAGAAAAATATCTTCCCAACTCAGAGTTCGTTATAAACGAGAGCGTTCCCCTCTATACCTTAAGGGATCAGAAGGCTATCCTTGAGCGTGGCTGGCACGAGAAGAACGGGATACTTTTCCACAACGGACAGCATCACTATTTCTCCCGTCACTATAACCCCGAAAACGCCGACGCTCCAAGGCTTCTTGTCATTCACGATAGCTATCTTGCAGGCATGGAAAAGTTCTTCTGCGAGAATGTAAGTGAGCTTTTCTTCATTCACAGATACAATATCCATAATATCGATTGGTTTAAGTATTACGTAGACACTCTTGATCCGGATATTATAGTCTTTGAAAATCCGGAGAGAAGCTTACAACAGTTTGATCTCTATAACGAAATACCGGTAAATTAAAAACAGGCTTCCGCGGAAGCCTTTTTTTAATTAACGTTATTTACAGTACCAATAAACAGCGGCAATCCGTCGTATCCGTTTATAACGAACACAAAGGGACGGTCGAGCGTAAATTCTATCTTGTCAAGTGGTGCGGAGGTTGCACCGCAGAGCATCATGGTAAACGCGGCAGCCTTGCAGCCCTTTTCGTCAACGGTAACTCTTGCACCGTGAACCATAGAATCAAGATATGCTCCCGCATCGGTGATGGGGGACATATTGGCTTTGATCTCATTGGTGATGTCGGTTATGCCCAATTTACCGAGATCCTTTGTCAGGTCAAGCTGAGAGGAAACGTCGAACTTAGGCATACTGAAGCTTACCATTGCGTGTCGTACGCTTTCCCAGCAGGGCTTGTCGGTCAGATCGCTCACAGAACCGTCTCTGCCTCCGCAGAGCACAAACTCGGCAAACTCGTCGGTTGCTATAAGCTCCTGAGGGGTCATTCCTTCCTTTGGCAGGATAAAGGTCATATGACCGTGTTCGGTGAAATACTTTTTATATGCCATAAAGTTATCGCCTACCGAGACTGTGCCGTTTCTTGTTTCATGCATAAACTCGGTCGTAACCTTACCGGCTGTGCCGTTGAACACCTCATTTGTATTAAGCTCGGGGTTGAATTCGTCTGCCCATTTTGCGTTGAATAGAATGGTTGAAGCAAGGGCAAGAACGGTGTCCTCGGGCATTCCGATACCCTTTACCTGATCGCTGAGCATTCCGTCGGTCTGCTCGTTTAGCCAGCCGCGAAGCACCTCATCGTATTCCTTACTTCCCATCTTACCCTCGAAGGTGGATGCGTAATAATTCTTTGCCAGAATATCGATAGGCTCGCTCTTATATTCGCCCTCCTCCCGCAGCCACAGGGAGTTGGCAAGGACGGTCTTTGCGGTACCGTCATCGGTGTAGAGGGCATTCCAAATAGAGTTGGCAACGGTACGGAGTGCTTCAATGCTGTCACTTCCAAGAGCATTCAGTATCTGAGCACGGCTCTCACCGTCGCTTGTTTCTGCAAGCATAGCAAGTGCCATGTATACGTTGACGGGAGAATATATGGCATTGTCCTTGGCGTCACTCAAAAACGCCTTGGTTGAATAGGTGATGAATTTACTGAGATCGGGAGTATCGCTGTCGTAAGGGGCACGGAAGGCGTTTCGGTCCTCCCACCACGTATCATAAGCGTCCTGATCGTTTGAATCTGTGTTCAGGCTATAGTTCTGTACTCTTGCGGGGTATACCGCACGGTTAAGGCAGTAATCAAGGTTATAATACACCTTATCTGCGGTAGAGTGTTCGATATTTACGTCCTCGGCGTCGTCCGTGTTTTCGGGAGCTGCTTCCTCTTTTACCGTATCGGTGAGCTTTTCATTATTCGGTCTCAGCGCCACTACACCCATAAGCACCGATATGCACAGAAGTATCGCTACCGCAGGTATCCAGCGGAGCTTTCTTTTCTTTTTATAGTTTGATGCCTCGGCAATAAGATCGTCGCCTACCATGCCGACAGCATCCTGAAGCTTTTCTCTTTTCATATCTGTATACCCTCCTTATCTAAATATTCCTTCAGCCTCTGCCTTGTACGGCAGAGCTGCATTTTTATCTTGCCCTCGCTTGCACCCATACGCTTGGCTATGTCTGCGATAGAGTCGCAGAACCAGTAACGGCGCAGAAAAACTATACGTTCAACCTCCTTCAAAGAACGAAGAAAGACGTCAATATGTAATGACAGCTCCTTTGTCTCTATTGCTGATTCCACGTTTTGTGAGTGAGGAATACAGTCCCCCAGCTCCTCAAGCGATTCTCCGATATTGCTTTGCCGCTTCTGAGCATGCTTACTGCGAAAAATTTTAAGAGAGATATTTCTCGTTATCCTCATTATAAAGGATGAAAAAATATCGGGTCTGTGAGGCGGTATGGACTCCCATACCCCAAGGTAGGTGTCGTTGACTGCTTCCTCGCTGTCAAGGGGATCGCCCAAAATGTTGTAGGCGACAGAGTAGCAGAGTCTGCCGTATTTTTGCTTTGTCATTTCAAGTCCGCCCTCATCCCGTTGCCACAGAAGCTCTATTATTCTT
>JAZRQH010000068.1:0-2905 GCA_045649645.1 Eubacteriales bacterium | reverse complement strand
AGTAATAATCGGCGCAGGCCCTGCAGGAATGACTGCTGCTCTCTACGGACTGCGCGCAGGAAAGTCTGCCGTACTGCTTGAATGTAACTCCTTTGGAGGTCAGATAGTTTACTCTCCCAGAGTAGAGAACTTCCCCTCTCTTATGCAGATCAGCGGCAACGAGCTTGCTGCAAACATGCTTGATCAGGTTACCGCTCTCGGCGCTGACGTTGAGTTTGCCCGTGCTACTGCCATAGAGGACTGTGGCAGCTATAAGAAGGTTCTCTGTGAGGACGGTGAGGTGTTCGAGGGTAAGACCGTTGTAATTGCCACAGGCGTTAAGCACCGCGAGCTTGGCGTTGAAGGCGAAGAAGCCCTTGTAGGCAGCGGTATATCCTACTGTGCAGTCTGCGACGGCGCATTCTTTAAGGGTAAGGACGTTGCAGTCGTAGGCGGTGGAGACACTGCACTTCAGGATGCTATCTATCTGTCCGCTTACTGCTCCAAGGTTTATCTTATCCACCGCCGTGACTCCTTCAGAGGTGAAGCAAAGTTAGTGGAAAAGATAAAAGCCCTTGACAACGTAGAGCTTGTGCTTGATTCCACCGTTTCAGCACTCAATACAGAGAGCGGTATGCTCAATTCTGTTACCACTGTAAACAAGAATACAAACGAGGAAAGGGTTATCCCCGTTGCAGGTCTCTTTGTAGCAATCGGTCAGATACCAGAGAACAAGCCATTTGAGGCTTTAGCCGAGCTTGATGACTACGGTTATTTTGCCGCAGGCGAGAACGCTCTTACAAAGACCCCCGGTGTCTTTGTTGCAGGTGACTGCCGTCAGAAGGAAGTAAGACAGCTTACCACAGCCGTTGGTGACGGCGCCATTGCAGGTCTTGCAGCTTGTAAGTATATAGACGAGCAGGACTAAGTTAAAAAAACAAAGCGGAGTGTATCGCACTCCGCTTTAATTTTTTATTTTAAGCCATTTGCCGTAGTTGACCTTCCAGAAGGCAACAAAGCATTTTAATATCTGGTCACCCTTAAGGCATATAAAGGTTACGATGATGGGCCACTTGAAAACAAATGCCGAAAGGAAGGATAGGGGCAGTGAGAGACACCACATAAATATGGTATCCACCTTAAACACAAAGCCTGTGTCTCCCCCCGAACGGACTATACCGGTATGTACCGAGTTCTGATACGCCGTTCCCGCAACGGTTATGGACAGCACCAGCATAAACTGACTTGACAGCTCCTTTGCCGCATCCGATACCGAATAGAGGGCGTTAATGGGATTACGGAGAAGGAATATCACTACTCCTGTGAGTATACCCAAGCCTATGAAGAGTATCTGAAGAGTTTTGGTATACAGGGGGATACGGGACAGCTTGCGCTCTCCTATGGTCTTACCCATTATAACCGCCGTCGCGGTGCCCGCAGCATAGACTACAACCGTGGTTACCGAAAATACGGTGGACGCAATAGAGTTTGCGGCGATAACCTCTTTTGTGGTATGACCGAGTATTGCGGTCTGGAGCATCTGCGCAAAGCCCCACAGCACGCCCGAGAAGAACACGGGAGCACCTGTCTTGAAATAGGTCTTAAAGAGAGCCTTGTCAAAGGGAATAAGCTCCTTTGCCTTGAGCTTGATCTTCTTGTCTACACCGAATACGTAGATGCATACTACCGTAAGCTCAAGAGCTCTTGCGATAAGTGTCGCATATGCCGCACCCTTGACTCCCATAGTGGGACAGCCGAATTTACCGAAGATCATTATGTAGTTCAGCACAAGATTGGTAAACAGTGCAAAGGTAGAGCTTACAAAGCCTATAAGCACGGTCTCAACGCTACGGAGCATTGACAGCATTGCCTGCGTAAAGGCAAATATAGGATAGGTAAACACCATTATCTTAAGGTATATCATACCCTGTGAGATAACGTCCTCGCTGTTGGAGAGTACCGACAGAACCCCGTGGGGCATGGTAAAGCATATAGCGAAAAGCACCATGGATACGCCTACAGCTACCTTTGATGATATTGCCGCCATATTTTTGACACCGTCGATACGTCCCTCGCCCCAGGCTCTGGCGCTGAATATCAGTGAGCCTTCAACGATACCGGTTACAGACATCTGCAAAAGATACTGTATCTGATTGACAAGGGCAACGCCGGACAGAGCGTCCTCGCTGAAGCGTCCTACCATAACGCTGTCTGTGATGTTTACCAGATAAACGATAACGTTCTGCAGGGCTATGGCAAGGGTCAGGGAGATAAAGGTTATGTAGAATTTTTTCTGTTTAACCAATAATGACATAGTAATGCCTTTCACTCAAACAAACCTCCCATAAGGGAGGTTTTGTTTAATTACATATTAGCTTTGTAGTAGTTGATAAGACAACCCTTTGCGATGATATCCTTTTCGTCATCGGTGAGGGGAGCCATATTGAGCTCGAACTCGGTGGATGTGCCGTTAGGAGTGATAGCCCAAGCCTCAAAGGACAGCTTGCCTTCGGTAACGCCGGACTTAACACCCTTGACAAGAATATAGTCGCCTACATTGAAGGGAAGCTCCTCGCTCTCAAAGAGGAAGGGCAGCATACCCCAGTTGATGAGGTTGGAGCGGTAACGCTTGGTAGCGTACTCGATTGCGATGTTAGCAAGACCGCCGAGAACTCTCTGGCAGGATGCAGCCTGCTCACGTGCGGAGCCGTCACCGGGCTTACGTGCGTAAACAACGGAAGCGATCTCAAGCTCTGCGGGGTCAACACCGCAGCGCTTAACTGCGTCAGCTACAGTCTCGGTGATCTCACCCTTCTTAATTTCCTTAGCTCTGCCTACGTACTCGGGATCCTTACGGGAAAGCGCAAAGGTAGAGAGCTTTTCGGGGTTGGAACGGTAAGATGAGGTCTCACCCGAGGGGATAAGC
>JAZRQH010000067.1:0-12021 GCA_045649645.1 Eubacteriales bacterium | reverse complement strand
CGTGAGGCTCACATCTGGACACAGAACCAGATCAAGGCAGGCGTTCCCGCTTCCAAGATCGCAAAGGACTTCTACCAGTACTACGTTGACAACGGCTTCAAGGATAACTTCGTATACGGACCTCTCCACGGTACAGGTATGATCGAGGTTGAGGCTCCCTGGTGCGAGACCTCCTCTACATACGATCTCCAGGAGAACATGTGCTACCAGATCGATACATACATCTCCACCGACACATTTGGTGTTCGTTGGGAGAAGGGTATCGCAGTTACCAAGGACGGCTTTGATATGCTTTGTCCCGAGGTTCCCGAAACCTGCATTGAGATAGACTGCTAATTTCACAAAGTAATGAGGCTATTGTTATCAATAGCCTCAAAGTTATATGATTATATTATGCGATATATTCAACCATTCGGTTGAATGTGATATATTTTACTCTGTAAAATGCGATATAACCTCACTTTGTTCGGTTGCCATATGATGTAAATCCCTGCGCACCGCAGTGCATATCGCATGCGAAGCATATATCGCGTGTCAACATATCGCAAATCCCGAAGGGATTTATATCGCTGGGCGTAAACGCCCAATAAGGAGTAAAAAATGGAACTTATAAATATGTTTTATGATGAGATAAAGGACTGCGCTGACCGCAAGGTTCCCTTTATCATTCCTATCGGTACTCTTGAGTACCACGCACGTCACGCTTCCTGCGGTACCGATACCATGGTTGTTACAGGCTGTCTAAGAGAGCTTGAAAAGGAAAAGGAGATCGTTGTATGTCCTCCTATCTGGTACGGTGTAGCAAGCTATGCGGTTTGCGAGCCCAAGCCCGGACACTTCCACGTAAACGAGGATGCTTATGCTGCATACATCTATGACGTTCTCAAGTCTATGATCAGCGCAGGCATCAAGAACATCTACCTCATTCCTCACCATCAGACCGAGGGCGCAGGACTTATGCCTATGACCATCGCTTGCCATAAGGCAGCTAAGAAGGTTACCATGGAATATATGGAAGAAACTCTTGGTAAGGGTTGGTGGGGAAGTGATTCCTACAAGACCTACTATGAGGATATGGGTACAGGAGACGATCCCTTCTCATATATCAAGGTTATTCCTCTCATCGGTGCCGAAGCTCAGATCGAGTGCGGCGGCTTTGACCACGCAGGCAAGTGGGAGACCTCTCTTATGATGGGCACTTGGCCCGAAAACGTTGACCTTTCCCGTTGCGAGCGTAACACCGAATGGTTTGCAGAGTCCGCTAAGGAAGCAAGCCGCGAAACAGGTGAGCATATGGTAAAATGCACTCTCAAGTGGTTAAGAGAAGCTATTCAGTAAGAAACGAAGACGATCTGTCAAAGGTCGTCTTTATTTTTTGTTGAAAATGCACATATAATTTGAATAATCACGAAAATATTACAAAAAAATGACAAATCTCTATTGAAATTGTGAATGAGGTGGAGTATAATATACTCAGGGAAACTATAATTATTTATAAGGAGTGATGCGCCATGGAAATGATAGAGAATAATGCCGCACCCTATCTGTTTCACGAGGGTACCAATTATTTTGCATATAAGTATTTCGGCGCACATTTTGAGAACGGGGAATACGTGTTCCGCGTATGGGCTCCTAACGCAAACGCCGCATACGTAACAGGACTTTTTAACGGCTGGTCGAAGGCAGATCCTATGTTCCGTGTGGACGATGCGGGAATATGGGAGTGCAGGATATCCCCCGATCGTTTTGGTGACGGATATAACTATAAATATCTGTTTGAAAATAAGGGAAGAGACATATATAAGTGTGACCCCTACGCCTTTTATTCCGAGCTTCCTCCCGAGACGTCATCACGTTATTATGATATAAACGGTTACAAGTGGAATGATGAAAAATGGATGAAGGACCGTAAAAGGAAGTTCACCCGCGATAAGGTCTCGTCTCAGCCTATAAACATATACGAACTTCATCTGGAATCCTGGAAGCGTCATGAGGACGGAACCCTTCTCAGCTATAAGGAAATAGCCGAGGAGTTGGCGCCCTACGTTATACAGATGGGATATACCCACGTTGAGCTTCTGCCTATAACCGAATATCCCTTTGACGGCTCCTGGGGTTATCAGGTAACCGGTTACTTTGCTCCCACCTCACGCTTTGGTACTCCAAAGGACTTTATGGAGTTTGTGGATATAATGCACACCGCAGGCATAGGAGTTATCCTTGACTGGGTTCCGGCACATTTCCCAAAGGATGCACACGGACTTTGTGAATATGACGGGGGTTACCTCTACGAGTATCAGGGTGCCGACCGTATGGAACAGGCCGACTGGGGCACACGTCGCTTTGACGTGGGCAGAGAAGAGGTTCAGTCCTTTCTTATCTCCAGTGCTCAGTACTGGGCAGGGGAGTACCATATAGACGGACTTCGTGTTGATGCAGTGGCATCAATGCTCTATCTTGATTTCTGTAAGAACGAGGGCGAGTGGCTGCCAAACGTCTACGGAGACAACCGTTGCCTTGAGGCGATAGCCTTCTTCCGTAAGCTTAACTCCGCTATGGCGACCAACTTTCCCGACGTTATGACAATAGCCGAAGAGTCCTCCGACTGGCCTGACCTTACCACCTTTGACCGTGAGGGTCTTGGCTTTACAATGAAGTGGAATATGGGGTGGATGAACGATACCTTGGCGTATGCCGAGACAGACCCCATCTTCCGTAAGTACAAGCATGACAAGCTTACTTTTACAATGATGTACGCCTTCAATGAAAAGTACGTTTTGCCTATTTCCCACGACGAGGTGGTACACGGTAAGAAGTCATTTCTTGACAAGATGCCCGGGGATTATGAGACTAAGTTTGCAGGTGCAAGGCTCTTCTTCACTTATATGATGACCCTCCCCGGCAAGAAGCTCAGCTTTATGAGTAACGAGATTGCTCAGTTCAGCGAGTGGGCGTATAAGAAAAGCGTTGAGTGGTTTATGCTGGACTATCCGATGCACGCACGCTTCCAACTCTTCTGTGCA
Source organism: Eubacteriales bacterium (assembly GCA_045649645.1). Taxonomy (GTDB): domain Bacteria; phylum Bacillota; class Clostridia; order Oscillospirales; family CAG-272; genus RGIG7300. Next base: position 8,998 of record JAZRQH010000067.1, on the reverse strand, counting down.
AGACTAAATCATCTTTATCTTGACAATCCCTGTCTCTGGGAGCAGGATGACTCCTGGGCAGGCTTTTGTTGGATAGATGCGGATAATGCGGACGAAAGTATCATCTCATACCGCCGTTTTGACAAAAAAGGCAGAGAGCTCACTGTTATACTTAACTTCACTCCCGTACGCCGCAACGGATACCGTATCGGCGTAGGTTATAGCGGAAGCTATGAGGAGGTGCTAAGTAGCGACAGTACCTGCTTCGGAGGCTCGGGTGTTGAGAACTGCATTATGAAAAGCGATAATATCCCCTGTAATGGGCATCCCTATTCCATAGTTGCGGATATACCGCCTATGTCAGCTCTTGTAATCAGATGCAAGAGAAAAAATCCGATCCGTAAGAATAATAAATGAACATATATCATCAACCATAAGGAGGATCCGAAATGTTCAAAAAGAAAGAGTGCGTGGCTATGCTTTTGGCAGGTGGTCAGGGTAGCCGCTTATATGCACTTACACAAAACGTAGCAAAACCTGCTGTCCCCTTCGGCGGAAAGTACCGTATCATCGATTTTCCGCTGTCTAACTGCACAAACTCGGGTATCGATACCGTAGGTGTTCTGACCCAGTATCAGCCTCTTGTGCTTAACGACTACATCGGAAACGGTCTGCCCTGGGATCTTGACAGAACCTTCGGAGGTGTAAAGATCCTGCCTCCTTATCAGGGCAAGGATTCTGCCGACTGGTATAAGGGTACTGCCAACGCTATCTATCAGAACATGAAGTTCATCGAGCAGTACGATGCTGAGTACGTGCTTATCCTTTCGGGCGACCATATATATAAAATGGACTATGCAAAGATGCTTAAGTTCCATAAGAAGAACAATGCAGACTGTACCATCGCGGTAATAGACGTACCGATAGAAGAAGCAAGCCGCTTCGGAATTATGTCGGTAAACGATGATGACAGCATCTTCAAGTTCTCCGAGAAGCCAAAGAATCCCGATTCCACCCTTGCATCTATGGGTATCTACATATTCAATAAGGATAAGCTCTTTGATTATCTTACTGCAGATGCAAACGATCCCGATTCGGCAAACGATTTCGGAAAGAATATCATTCCCAATATGCTTGGTGCAAAGGAGCGTATGTTCGCATACCGCTTTGAGGGCTACTGGAAGGACGTTGGAACTCTCTCCAGTCTCTGGGAAGCGAATATGGACCTTCTCGGCGAAAAGCCCGTATTCTCCCTTGACGACGAAAAGTGGAGAATGTTTACACGTCACAGAGCACTGTCTCCCCAGTACGTGGGCGAGGGCGCTAAGATAAAGAATTCTATCGTTAGTGAGGGCTGTAAGATATACGGCAGGGTAGAGAACTCTGTTCTCTTCGGTAACGTTACTGTTATGCCGGGCGCCACCGTACGGGACAGCGTTGTACTCAACGACTGTTATATCGGCGCAGGCGCTGACGTTAATTATGCAATACTTGACTCTGAGGTCAAGATCGGCGCAGGCGTTACACTCGGCGGTGATAAGGGTACTGCTCCCGACGTTACCGTTATCGGTAACACAACAGTCATCGCAGACGGCGAAAAGGTAGAAGCGGGAAGTATGATTCCCGACGTTAGATAAGGGGGCGAGAATATGAAAGCAGTAGGCTTGATCTTATCAAATATTCACGATAATAATATTCCCGAAATGACCGCCACACGAACAATGGCTTCGGTACCCTTTGGCGGCAGATACAGACTTATAGACTTTCCTCTTTCCAATATGGTCAACAGCGGTATCACAAAGGTGGGTATAGTTACACACGATAACTACCGTTCTCTCATCGACCACATAGGAACCGGTAAGGACTGGGACCTTGCGCGCCGTAACGGAGGCGTTATACTCCTGCCTCCCTTCATCACCGCCTTTGACAGTCCCAGAGCCAATAAGCTCTATACCACCCGTCTTGAGGCTCTTATGGGTGTAATGGAGTTTATCAATAACTCTACGGAGGATCTTATCGTACTTTCCGACAGCGACGTTATCTGCAATATGGATCTGCGTGACGTTATAGATCAGCACGTGACAACAGGCGCTGACGTTACTGTAGTCGTCCGCGAAAAGATGATAACCGAGGCAGACAGAAGTGCAACAAACTCCTTGGTTATCTCGGATGAAGACGGAACGGTAAAGGAATTCGTTATAAACAGAGCAACAACTCCCGGTAAGTACGACCTGAGCATGAATATCATGGTCATCACCAGAAGCTTCCTTGTCACCATGCTTAACAATTCCATTGCTCACGGTCTCAAGGGCTTTTACAGTGAGGCACTTCCTTTCCATTTCGGCAAAGCGGTGTATAAGATCTACCGCTACGAGGGATTCTGTGCCGAGATAGGAAATCTGGGTATGTATTTTAACGCCAATATGGAGCTTCTTTGTGAAAGTAAGCGCAACGAGCTGCTTGCAAACCAGGACAGACCTCTGCTTACCAAGGTTCGCAACTCACCTCCCACCCAGTACGGCGAAAACGCTAAGGTATCAAACTCCCTTATCGCTGACGGCTGTGTTATAGACGGTACGGTTGAAAACTGTATCCTCTTCAGAGGCGTTCACGTAAAGAAGGGTGCGGTGATCAAAAATTCTATTCTGCTTCAGGATAGCTGGGCAGGGGAGAACGTAACCCTGAACTGTGTAATAAGCGACAAGAAGGTGTTTATCAGAGACGGAGTAACTCTCTGCGGTCACGAGACCATGCCCTTCTATATTTCGAAAGGAAAAATGATTTAAGATCACTATGAAAAAAATATTATATGTAGGCAGCGAGTGTATGCCCTTTGCCGCAACGGGTGGGTTAGGCGACGTTATGGGTAGCCTTCCCGCAGCGCTCAAAAGCTATGCAGGGGGTGACGTTGACGTACGCTGTGTCATTCCGCTTTACGATAAGGTAGGCGCAGAGTGGCGCGCTCAGATGAAGACCGAGGCTGTGTTTACCGTAGAGCTTGGCTGGCGTAAGCAGTATTGCGGTGTCCTTTCTCTTGAGAAGGACGGAGTGATATATTATTTCATTGATAACGAATATTACTTCAAGCGCGGAACGCTCTACGGACATATGGACGACGGTGAGAGATACGCATACTTCTCCCTTGCGGTGATAGAGATGCTCTCTCATATAGACTTCTATCCCGACATCCTCCATGCAAACGACTGGCAGAGTGCCATGACCGTGGTATACCTCAACCTCTGCTACAGACAGATCATGGGATATGATAACATAAAGACCGTATTTACTATACATAACATCGAGTATCAGGGTAAGTACGATATGTCCATACTTGCGGATATCTTCGGTCTTGACTGGAAGCACGTAGGACTTATGGAGTGGGAAAACTCCATGAACCTTATGAAGGCGGCGATAGTTTGTGCCGATCGCGTAAGCACAGTAAGCCCCAGCTACGCAGGTGAGATACAGACCCCCGAGTACGCTCACGGTCTGGATCCCCTACTTCGTGAGCACAGTTATAAGCTCAGCGGTATACTCAACGGTATAGATTATATTTATAACGATCCGCATAATGATCCCGATATTGCAAAGAAATATATGTGGCGCAGCCTTAAGGGTAAGGTCGAAAACAAGCTTGCTCTCCAGAGAGAGCTGGGTCTTCCTGAGAGAACCGACGTACCTATGTATTCCATCATTTCAAGACTTGTTGACCACAAGGGTACAGACCTTGTATGTGAGATAGGATACAAGCTGATGGCAGAAAAGGATATTCAGCTTGTGGTGCTCGGTACGGGAGATCGCCGCTATGAGGATTACTTTATGGAGCTGGAAAAGCAGTTCCCTGATAAGGTAAGAGCGCTCATTACCTACGACCGCAAGCTGTCCAAGCGTATATATGCGGCGTCCGACCTCTTTATCATGCCTTCCAAGAGCGAGCCCTGCGGACTCTCTCAGATGATAGCCTCTCGTTACGGTGCGGTGCCTATTACCCGTGAGACGGGCGGACTTGCAGACTCTATCAAGGGTTACTGGGTAGATAAGGACGAGATCAAGGGCAACGGCTTTACCTTTGCCAACTATTGCGCTTCCGAGCTCTATGACCGCATCTGTGCGTCCTATGAACTCTATTGTGACGGGCAGGCTTTCCGTAAGCTGCAACAGAAGGTCATGAAAACCGATTTTTCCTGGGCAGTTTCAGCTGGAAGCTATATGGAAATGTATTGTCAGATATTAAAGAACGGTCAGCAATGACCGTTCTTTGTTAGTTATTAACAGTTTATCAAAAATATGTTCAAAAACTATTGCAAATAATTGAAATATATGGTATCATACATTAATATTTATTGATTATTGGAAGGTTTATATAAATGAACAAAGCATTCAACGCAGGTGACGTTAAGAATAATATTGAGATCAAGCTTGCACGCTATTTTGGTTGCTCTATAAAGGAAGCATCCAAGGAGCAGCTTTACAGAGCTTGCGCTCTCACGGTACGCGACCTGCTTGCCGAAAAAAGACAGGCGTTCAAGAGCCGTGTTAACGAAAAGGGTGCTAAGCGCGTTTACTATATGTGTATGGAGTTCCTTGTAGGAAGATCTCTTAAGACCAATCTCTGCAATCTGGGAATGGCTGAGGTATACGAGGAGGCTCTTACAAAAACAGGGTATAACCTTGAGGATCTCTATAGCTGTGAGCCTGATGCAGGTCTTGGTAACGGGGGCTTGGGCAGACTTGCCGCCTGCTTTATGGACTCGCTTTCCTCTCTTGATTACCCCGCTACAGGCTATTCCATCTGTTACGAATACGGTCTTTTTAAGCAGAAGATAATCGACGGTACGCAGGTAGAGATGCCGGATAACTGGCTTCCCGGCGGCGACGTGTGGCTGGTGCCCCGTACCGACAGACGCTTCCGTGTGCGCTTCGGCGGACAGATCAAGGAAAGCTGGGATAACGGCAGACTTGAGATAATATACGAAAATGCTGACGAAATAGACGCTATACCCTACGATATGATGATGAGCGGCGCGGACAGTGATGCCGTAAGTATGCTCAGACTCTGGAAGGCAGAGGATATTGACGATTTCAATATGAATCTCTTTGCAGAGGGTCAGTACCACCGCGCCCTTGAGCGCTCCGTTAACGCAGAGATAATTTGCAAGGTGCTGTATCCCTCGGATAATCACTACGAGGGCAAGCTGCTCCGTCTGACTCAGCAGTACTTTATGGTCAGCGCATCCTGTCAGAGCCTTATCCGTGACCATATGGCTGTTTACGGTAATATCAGAACCCTTGCCGACAAGGCGGCTATCCATATCAACGACACCCATCCCGCACTCTGTATTCCCGAGCTTATGCGTATCCTTATGGACGATTACTGTCTCGGCTGGGACGAGGCGTGGGACATGGTTACAAGGATGATATCCTACACCAATCATACAGTTCTTCCCGAAGCCCTTGAGACCTGGCCCGAATCTCTGTTTGCGCTCTGGCTTCCCAGAATTCATATGATAGTCAAGGAGATAAACGAGCGCTTCTGCAAGGAGGCTTGGGAAAAGTATCCCGGTAACTGGGATAAGATTTCGGATATGGCTGTTATCGGTGGCGGCGTGGTGCGTATGGCAAACCTTTCTATAGTTGCATCTCACCATATCAACGGTGTTGCCGAGATACACTCGGGTATTCTTAAGGCGTCTACCTTCAAGAGCTTCTACCGTATGTGGCCCGAAAAGTTTGACAACGTCACCAACGGCGTTGCCCACAGACGTTGGCTCTGCTATTCCAACCCCAAGCTTGCGGATCTGATCTGTGATTGTATAGGGGACGACTACCGCAAGGAGCCTACCGCTCTTGCAGGACTTCGTGCCTATGCTGACGATAAGAACGTTCTTAGCCGACTTGAGGAGATAAAGAAGGATAACAAGAGGGCTTTTGCCGATATAGTTAAGGAGCGTACAGGGGAGATCATCGATCCCAACAGCATCTTTGACGTACAGATCAAGCGTCTGCACGAGTATAAGAGACAGCTTCTCAACGCTATGCATATCATATCTCTCTATCAGGAGCTCAAGGCTGATCCCAATGCGGATATCCTTCCTCAGACCTTTATCTTCGGTGCCAAGGCAGCGCCCGGCTACCGTATGGCAAAGGAGATAATCAAGCTTATCTGGTGCTTGGGCGAAGAGATCAAGAAGGATAAAAATATTTCCGAGAGGCTCAGAGTCCTCTTTATGGAGGATTATAACGTTACTCTCGCCGAGAAGCTTGTTCCCGCAGCCGAGATATCCGAGCAGATATCCCTTGCAGGTAAGGAGGCAAGCGGTACGGGCTGTATGAAGCTTATGCTCAATGGCGCTCTTACCATCGGTACGGCAGACGGTGCCAACATCGAGATGGCAAGAGAAGCGGGTGAGGAGAATATGTTTATGTTCGGTCTCAGTGCGCCTGAGGCTGAACACCTGCGCTCTATGGGCTATCACAGCGCAGAGTATTACAACTCAAACGAGAGACTGCAGCATATCGTAAACAGCCTTAACGCAGGCTATAACGGACAGTCCTTCTCGCATCTTTGTGAGTATCTTCTCGTTCACGATCCTTATATGTGTATGGCTGATTTTGAGTCCTACAGACATATTCACTTAAAGTCAAGCGAGACCTACCGTGACCGCGATAAGTGGAACCGTATGGCGCTCATGAATATAGCAGGCGCAGGCAAGTTTGCCGCAGACCGCAGTATAGGTGAATATGCTGAGCGTATCTGGAATCTTGAGCGTTTAACAGGAGAGTAATTTATGCTTATCAAGCTTTCAAATGAGCTTATATCAGATGATAAGATTACGTTAGATAAATATACTACCGAGAATGCTTCGCTGCGCGGAGCATTTTCGGTATCCGAAAAGGTCAGCTTCTCTCTTAGCGTCCCCCGCAGCTACGGAGTACGTATGGCGGTAATGCGCTTTCACCGCGACGGTGAGGAGTCTAAAGACATTCCGTTTGAAAAGACTGAGAAGGGCTTTTGCCTGACTCTTGATATGTCAGAGCTTGGTACGGGACTGTATTATTACAGCTTTCTGTTTCTGCGCGGATATGATACGCTGTTCAGCGATACCCGTAACAACGTAGATATAGCGCTATCCGACAAGGTGGGAACAGATTTCAGAATGCTTGTATATTCTGATGATTTTACCACACCGGATTGGTTCAAGGGCGGAGTAATGTACCATATCTTCGTTGACCGTTTCAGTAAAAGCGGACGTTCGCCCAAAAGAGCGGATGCCGAGAATCAGGAAGACTGGTTTGCTCCCATATCCCAATACGGTGTTATCCCGGGAGCCGCTGTCAAAAACGACCTTTTCTACGGCGGCGACCTTTACGGTATTATAGATAAGCTTGACTACCTTTCAGAGATGGGTGTCAGCGTTATCTATCTCAGCCCCGTATTCCGTGCGGCGTCAAATCATAAGTACGACACAGGTGACTATATGCAGATAGATCCCCAGTTTGGCGGCGAAGAGGCTTTCTCCAAGCTTATTTCAAAAGCCAAGGAAAAGGGAATAAGGGTCATACTTGACGGTGTGTTCAATCATACGGGCGACGACAGTATATATTTTAACAGATACGGAAACTATCCCACGAAGGGTGCATATCAAGGTGAGGATTCAGAGTACCGTAGCTGGTATTTCTTTGACAAAAAGAAAAAAGCAGGCTACGAATGCTGGTGGGATATAGATATACTTCCCAAGCTCGACCACCGAACCGATGCCTGCCGTAAGTTCTTCACTTCAGAAAACGGAGTGGGGGCAAAATATGCTTCGCTTGGAACGGGCGGCTGGCGTCTTGACGTAGCAGACGAGCTCTCGGACGATTTTCTCCATGAATTCAGAAACAGCGTCAAGAGTGCAGGAGATGATCCTATAATCATAGGCGAGGTATGGGAAAACGCCGCCGACAAGATAGCCTACGGCAAGCGCAGAAGCTATTTTCAGGGCAAGCAGCTCGACTCGGTAATGAACTATCCCTTCCGTACGGCTCTGCTTGAATTCTTGCTCAATAAGAACGCAAAGGCACTTGCGGACCAGCTTACGGATATATATTCATCCTATCCCAAGTGTGTGTCGGATTGCCTTATGAATATCATAGGCACTCACGATACCGAGCGTATAGTTACCGTGCTCGGTGATAAGAAATATAAGAAAATGACAAACAGCGAACTCTCGGAGCACCATATGACCGACAGGGAATACGCCGACGCCATCAGGCTTATGAAGATAGCCTCCGCTATACAGTATACCGTTTACGGCGTACCTTCTGTGTTCTACGGCGACGAGGCGGGCCTTGAGGGCGGACGCGATCCCTTCTGCCGCAGAACCTATCCCTGGGGCAGGGAAAACAAGGAGCTTTGTGAGCATTACAAGGCTCTCGGTAAACTGAGAAAGCTTCCCGTGTTCAAGAAGGGTGACTTCAAGGTTACCCAATGCGGTTCGGATTATATCGTTTACCAGAGAACTCTCGGAGAAACCAAGGTCAGCGTTTGTGCCAATATGGGCGCAAAACCCATAGAACTTAACTTGACCGGTAAAAACATGTTGACCGGCAGAAAGTTTACGGGAAGTGTCAAGCCGCAAACAGCCGTGGTTTGTATTCATTAACGATAACCGGTGATCTCGTGATTTATATGAGATCACCGTTCCGTTATATACAGCATTTGTTCACAAAACAGTTGCATTTCACCCTTGAAGATGGTATAATATGAATAGTATTTTGACAAAGGAAGAGCAGAAGCTCAATGAGTGAGGAGATATGTTTATTAATAAAGCAGTGTTGCTGATTTTGACGGTAGTTATTTCTGTTTCATTGGTTGCTTGCGGTGAAAAGAAGATACTTCACTGTGACGGTTGTGATACGGAGATAAAGGTAAACGCTTCTTCCGAAATGACCGAGGAATGGATCATTTACTGTGCGAAGTGTGAAAAAGAGCTTATCGGTGACGATCTTGTTGAAGAAGAATAATAAAGGACGGTAT
>JAZRQH010000066.1:0-3647 GCA_045649645.1 Eubacteriales bacterium | reverse complement strand
CATAAGCCAGCGTACCACCTCGTCAAGAGTTCTCTGGTCGGATATGTCAAACTGCTCTGTGTCGGTAGGTCTTACCTCCTCGGTGTAGCCGCCGACAGAGGTTCTTGAACCGCCGCTTACCTGAGAGATACCTCTGTGCAGAAGCTTGGTTCTGACAGACTCGGTCTCACGGGTGGAGATTATCATACCTGTATAGGGTACTGCAAGGCGGATACAAGCGGGGATCTTTTCAAAAATATCGTCGGAGATAGAGTTGTCAAATGCATCGGGGTCGATATCGTCTGCGTGCTTGGTACGGGGAACGCTGATGGTATGAGGTCCAACACCGTGAACAGCCTCAAGGTGCTCTGCGTGCATAAGAAGTCCCGCAAACTCGTATTTGTAGAGCTCAAGTCCGAAGAGAACTCCAAGACCTACGTCATCTATACCGCCCTCCATAGCTCTGTCCATAGCCTCGGTGTGATACTCATAGTTGTGCTTAGGGCCTGTGGGATGGAGCTTTAAGTAGCTTTCCTTATGGTATGTCTCCTGGAAGAGGATATATGTACCGATGCCCGCATCCTTGAGCTTACGGTAGTTTTCTACGGTGGTAGCGGCGATATTCACGTTGACACGGCGGATAGCTCCGTTCTTGTGATTGACAGAATATATGGTGTTTATACATTCAAGGATATATTCGATAGGGTTGTTTACGGGATCCTCGCCTGCCTCAATGGCAAGACGCTTGTGACCCATATCCTGAAGGGCTATAACCTCTGCCTTTACCTCCTCCTGGGTCAGCTTCTTACGGCAGATATGCTTGTTCTGATAGTGATAGGGACAGTAAACACAACCGTTGACACAGTAGTTGGAAAGATAGAGAGGTGCGAACATTACTATACGGTTGCCGTAGAACGCGAGCTTGATCTCCTCGGCTATCTTATAGATCTCCTCAACCTTTTCGGGGATATCGCAGGCAAGAAGCACAGATGCCTCGCGGTGGGTAAGTCCCGCACAGGTAACTCCGTTGCCGTGCTTCTTTGGTCTCGCCTTTTCAAGAATAGCGTCGATAAGCTCAATGTTATTCTTATTTTCCTCGGCGTACTTTAAGGTCTCAAGTATTTCGCCGTCATTTATAAATTCTTCTGCTTTTAATGATTTGGGATTATATATTGCCATAGTTTTACTCCTTTATTACGTCTCCTCTATCAAGGACTACCTCGTAACCGATAGAGGACATAAGCTCTTTTAATTTATTTAATTCCCTTGCCGACTCGGCTCCCGAGTGGAGCTTGTTGTCATAGAGGGTATATTTACTTTTTGCATCCTCGGGACTTAAGTTAGGCATAACTACGTTTGCTCCCGAGAGGATTCCCTTCTGCCGTCCCTCGGGGTCTATAGTACCGAGAGCCGTTGTGGACGGAAGAAGTATGTGGGGATGAATGAGTCTGACTATTGAGAGAAGATAACAGGTCATCTCAAGACTGCCGTTCTTTTCATCCTTAAAGGGTGTATCACGGTGGGAGATAAAGGGTCCTATACCGCACATATCGGGAGAAAACTCCTCGATAAATTTAAGATCCTTTGCGATATGCCCATACGTCTGATAGGGGGAGCCTACCATAAATCCGCAGCCTACCTGATAGCCTAAGTCTTTTAGATCACGCAAGCATCTCATCCTGTTTTCAAGGGTCAACTCCTTTGGATGAAGCATGGAATAATGCTCTCGGTCTGCCGTTTCGTGACGCAATAGATATCTGTCAGCACCCGTTTCCTTTAATGCCTTATAGCTTTCATAGCTTCGCTCTCCCATCGAGAGGGTAACTGCTGAGTCGGGATATCTGTGCTTTATTTCTTTTACGATATCGCAGAGAACTTCGTCGGTAAAATATCCGTCCTCACCGCCCTGCAATACAAAGGTCTTGTAGCCTATACGGTCGCCCTCTGCACAACAGGCAAGAATATCATCTTTTGTAAGGCGGTAACGGTCACAGCTCTTGTTTGAACGGCGTATGCCGCAGTAAAGACAGTCGTTTTTGCAGATATTACTTATCTCCACAAGGCCTCGGACAAATATCTTATTACCGTAGACCTGCCCTGCCCTCTGCCGTGCAAGAGAGGCTAACCTGTCCGCATATTCTGGGGTACGGTTGGCTATAAGAAGCTCATATTCGTCTAAGGTAAGACTTCTTGTTTCGTATAATTTTTCTATAAGCTTAATCATCTGTTATTACGCTTGAATAAGCGGTCTTCACACTGACACCCTTCAGCTTACCTATCTTACCTGACAGAGCCGAGATTGCATCCTGGGGAGCATCCAGAGCCACGCTTATTATACTTATTCCTTTTTCCTTATAGGGAACGCCCATTCTGCCGATTATATATTCTCCGTATTCGGAAAGTATGGAATTAAGGGCATCGGCAGATTCCCTTGCCTCTACTATTATGCTCATTACTGCTACTCTTGACATAATTACCTCAAAATAAAAAATCACGTACCAAAAGGTACGTGAAAATATAGTTATCCCATATATAAATACTATATAAATCTCCGCACCTTTTAACTCAGAAAACTCTTTGCTATTAGGAACTACCTATATTATACAGCATTGGCATAACCTTGTCAATATAAACCGTTGACAAAGAAAAGCGATTATGCTACAATACATTTAACCTAAACGTTAAATGTAGGAGGAGTCATGGGACTGCAAAATACACTTAAAGCCCTGTCAGACCCTACCCGCCGCGAGATACTTAATCTCTTAAAAAAGGGCAGGCTGTCGGCAGGTGAGATAGTTGAAAAATTCCCCGTAACGGGAGCCAGCATATCAAGACATCTGTCTGTGCTTAAGGAAGCTGATCTTATACGGGATAAGCGCGAGGGAAAATTTATTTATTACGAGCTCAACACTTCTGTTTTGGAAGAGATCATGCTGTGGCTCAAAGATTTAAAAGGAGGAACTGCCGATGAACCGGAATAAAGTCTCTGTTATTCTTAGTTTTTTCGTGATTTTACTACCTGTTATTATAGGCTTTCTGCTGTGGGATCGACTGCCTGAGCAGATGGCGACCCATTGGACTTTTGAAGGTCAAGCAGACAGCAGTAGCGGAAAGCTGCTTGCCATTGCCGCCTTGCCTTTGATCATGACTGCTGTGCAGGGTCTCTGCCTGCTTCTCACCCGGAAAACCATGCAGCAGCAGAACAAAAAGATCATTTCTCTTGTGATCTGGATCATTCCGATCATCTCTTTGTTCACTCAGGGGATCATCCTCACTTCCGCACTGAATAGCAGTCTGTCTCTTACCGCTTTGGTTTATATCCCCATAGGTCTTATGTTTATTCTCATCGGAAATTATATGCCAAAAACAAAGCAGAACCGCTACTTCGGTATCAAGATCAAATGGACCTTATGCGATGAAAAGAACTGGAATGCCACCCATCGATTTGCCGGAAAACTCTGGGTTCTCGGCGGTCTTGTGTTTATTTTCTGCACATTTCTCCCGGTCAAGCTGATGCCCTGGGTATTTACAGTACTGATCACAGTTATGGTACTGCCGCCGTTTTTTTATTCCTACCGCTATTACAAAAAGAACCCAAAAACAGAAAGCAAGCTCCCTCCCCTCTCCAAGCCCGCTGCGATCATCAGCACCGTTCTGGGCATTCTCAT
>JAZRQH010000065.1:0-2785 GCA_045649645.1 Eubacteriales bacterium | reverse complement strand
CTGAACCCTTGCCATTTCGATTATTTTCCCCGCGTCCCGTATAGTTTCCTCCTTTGAAGGACAAGGCTCGTGAGCCGCCTGCTGCATGATTATGTAGTCATAACCGCCCTGTACCAAAGCGAAACGCAGGTCTGTATACTGGGTAAGATGCCACTCGTATGTTACACCGGGCTGAGCGAGCATAGACACCTCTACCTCTTTGCCGCATTCCTTACATATCTTTTTAAAGAGTGCGGGCAGGTCGTTATAATACGTATGGCTGTTGCCTAAAAATAGTATCTTCATAATTATTCTCCTTATTTATATCAGTATATTACCACAATATTTTGCATATTGCAAACATAAAGGAAAAAATGTATAATAAATTTGAAACTATTTCCTTTGTTTTTGACACATATAGGATGAAAGGCGGTGAAGATATGCGGGAGCTTGACAGAATATTCAATGAAATATACGACTCTACCTACCGTTCTACCCTTATATATATTACAGCAAAATGCCGCAATACCGAGGACATAAGTGATATCCTGCAGGAGACCTATACCGAGCTTTATACGGCAATGTGTCGCCGCGGTGCCGACTACATAAAGGATACCGATGCCTTTGTCCGAAAGCTGGCAAAGTCAAAGGTATACCGTCATTATTCACTTTTTGAACGTATACGTGACAATATTGCCGTGACCGAGCTTGACGAGGTGTTACTTGATGACAGCTTTGACCTTGAAAACACGGTCATAGACAGGCTTACCGTAGAAGAGGTAGACAAGCATATTTTTTCAAAACCGCCCATAACACAAAAAATCTTTTGTATGTATTTTTCTCTTGATATGACGATATCGGAGATAGCCAAAGCCCTTGACATAGGAGAAAGCCACGTCAAGAACAAGCTCTACCGAACACTCCGAGAGCTCAGAGAAATGGAGGATCTTAAATGAAGGAAATAATAAGAGAAGCAGTAGAACGCCGTATGCCCGACAAGGAAAGCATACGTATAAACGCAATGCAGGAAACAAAAAAGCCTATGCCGAAAAAAGCATATGCTGTGCTTGCAGTTGCTATGATTATTGCAGTATGCACCTGTATTGCCGTACCTATGATGGTAAAGGATCCGCAGACACCGCCGCCGGTTCAGGTTTCACCTACGGATACAACGCTTGGTACCGATACCACAGAAAGAATAACTCTCAGCACCTCACCTGCCGACAGCAGTAACTACGAGCCGGATGATACCACAAACACCGATGACCCTCATGAGATTGGTGGCACCTGGCCTATATGTATGTACCATCATGATTCTTATCATTCCTATACCGATGAGCTGATAGATATCGTAGGTGATGAAGCGTTCAGAGCATGGATAGAGCCTATTGAGCAAAATTGGGAATATATCCCCTATACCGAGACAGAATGTCCTTTCCCGGATTCAAACATAGTTGAGTTTATAAAGCATTTCGGAATAACCGATGAACAGCTTATAGAGGCATACAAGGCTAATATTTACGGCTTGCAGTGGGATATCAAGGCGCTTATAGACGGGGACTATGAGACGTTTGAGAAGCATGCGATAGAAATAAACAAAACTAAATCATATAAAAAGCTTCAGAACGAATATTCTATAAAATTAGCTCTAATACAGAAAATAGGCACCCTAAAGGATGATAGATCTATAGAATACTATAATTCCATCACCGACAACGGTAAGTATATGCCTATGAATAAGGTAACTATACTGGATCTTGTGGAAAACACTTCGCTTACCCGCGAAGATATACAGAAATGTTTGGATCACCACGAAGACCGTTATGAGTATGATATAAACCTTATGTTTGAAAACAGGGAAGAGTATAAGAGGATGATTTCGGAGTTGGAGATACCTTATTATGAATCCGAGATCAAGCTTATTGACGGATTGCTTCATATAGAATGACAAAAAGCGGACGAGATTTTCTCGTCCGCTTAACTTATTTCAATATTCCGTGTGGTTTGTTTCGCCCTTGTTGTACTGACGTGCGTAGTATAGCAGGGGCGCTCCGCCCCTTATTTGCGGAACATCTCAGAATACTTAGCCTGTGCAGCCTCGATGTCCTCGGTAGCCTCGTTCTCATAGTCGATGAGAGTAAACGCTGCCTTTACAAGGTGATCGAACTTGGGGTTCTCATATGCCTTGCAGATGAAGGACTGACGGGGAGTGTTGATGTCCTCGCCGCTGATCTGGAAGAATCCGTGCTTGTCGCAGAGACCCATAATGAGATCAAGCTGCTCCATGGTGTTACGTGTAGGCATAAAGGTTACAGCATCAAAGCCAAGCTCCTTGATTACGTCAAAGAGAAGGTCGATATACTCGTCCTCAAACTTCTGTGCCTTCTTGTCGCCTGTTACGCTGTCACCTACGTCACCGAGGTAAGCGTAAGCAGCACAGCCGCCGTTCTCGTGAACCATCTTGATGAACTCGGTAACGTCGGGAAGCTCGTCGGTAGCGTCTACGTAGAACTTCTCAACCATGTTGCCCTTAAGAGCGCCGAGAATGTCGTACTCGTAGAAGTCGGGGGTCTCACGGCCGTTAAGGATCTGCTCTCTTACCTTTGCGGAAAGAGCAATACCCATCTTGTTCTCAATGAAGTCAACTGCTTCTTCGGGTGTGGGGTAGGAAGCGGTGATCTTCTTTGCAAGAGCAAAGAGGATGTGACGCTCTGTTACCGTTGCGGTAGCAAGAGGCTTAACGTCGGTTTCAAAATCAAGAGTAATACCGTAAGCCTTTGTGATCTCGGTGATGTTCTCACACATC
>JAZRQH010000064.1:0-20637 GCA_045649645.1 Eubacteriales bacterium | reverse complement strand
TGGTACAGACAATCCCGCACCTGTGTTCGTTATCTGCGATGCTACGGTTACGGAGATCAGAGGCATCGGTAACAACAAGCATAGCCGTATCGGCATCACTAAGGGTAACCGAGCCTTTGGATGTGTCTACTTCGGTATGTCCCCCGAGGATGCTTCCTTCAAAAAAGGAGACAGGGTGGACGTGGTATTTTCTCTTGAGATTAACGAGTACCGAGGTGTCACTACACCTCAGATCAATATCCGTCATATCCTTCCCGACAGAAGAACTGTTGAAAAGTATGACGAACAAAAGCAGCTTTACCGCGCTGTAAAGAACGGCGCTCGTTATAATATCACCGAGGAGATACTCCCTCAGCGTAAGGAGTTTGCGGCTCTTTATACCTACATCAAGCGCTGTGAAAAGAAGGGTGTGTTTACCTTAAGCGAGCTCATTTCCGAGAGCAATCTTACAGGTGAGAATAAAATATGCAAGCTTAGATTTATGCTTGACATATTCACCGAGATGAAGCTTCTGAATATAGAAAAATCAGAGGATGACTTTGAGGTCAAATACAAAATAGGTTTAAGATTTGTCCGCGGAAAGGTAAATCTGGACAAATCGATATTATTACAGAATTTAAGATCAAA
This sequence comes from Eubacteriales bacterium, assembly GCA_045649645.1. Taxonomy (GTDB): domain Bacteria; phylum Bacillota; class Clostridia; order Oscillospirales; family CAG-272; genus RGIG7300. The sequence goes on along the minus strand of JAZRQH010000064.1, from coordinate 20,010 downwards.
ACAGGATAAATAACATGGAAGACAAATATGCTCCGATAAGTAACTTACTCCTTGCCCTTGAGAAAACAGGGAAGAAGTACGATATAGAAAAGATCAAAAAGGCATATCTCCATGCTGCCGAATTCCACGAGGGACAGTTCCGCCAGAGCGGAGAGCCCTTCGTATACCATCCCATTGCGGTAGCGGAGATAGTCGCTACCCTTGAGCTTGATACAGACTCCATCTGTGCGGCTCTTCTTCACGATACCGTGGAGGACTGCGGCGACAAGGTGGACGTAGGACAGATCCGCCGCGAGTATGGCGAAGAGGTCGCTATGCTGGTAGACGGTCTTACCAAGCTTGTGCAGATCCCCTTTGAGGATAAGGAGGATGAGCACGTAGAGAACTTAAGAAAGATGTTCCTCGCTATGTCAAAGGACATCCGAGTTATCTTTATCAAGCTCTGTGACCGCCTCCACAATATGCGTACACTGTCGGCTAAGCGTCCCGAAAAGCAGAGGGTAACTGCCCTTGAAACGATGTACGTTTACGCTCCTCTTGCCCACCGTCTCGGTATGCAGCGTATCAAGCAGGAGCTTGAAAACATATCCCTTTCCTACCTTGACCCCATAGGTTATCAGCAGGTAAAGGAGGATATCGAAAAGCGTTACGGTCAGAGCCGCGACTTTATCGAGAATGCAAGAAATTCTATCACCGATAAGCTGGAGGAGGCTAAGCTCAAGTACTCCCTTGAGGGCAGAGTCAAGACCGTATATTCAATATATAAGAAGATGTTTGAGCATAACAAGAGCTTTGAGGAGATCTTTGACTTTTATGCTCTGCGTATAATAGTAGATACGGAGCTTGAGTGCTATACCGTTCTCGGTATAATCCACGATATGTTCAGATCGGTCCCCGGTCGCTTCAAGGACTATATCTCCACACCCAAGCCCAATATGTACCGCTCTCTTCATACCACCGTTATCGGACGTGACGGTATTCCCTTTGAGGTGCAGATACGTACCTGGGAGATGCACCGTATCGCCGAGTACGGTCTGGCAGCACACTGGAAGTATAAGACAGGTGCCGAGAGCCGTGCCGAGATAGACCAGAAGCTTCAGTGGGTATCTAAGCTTATCGACGTTGAGGATGAGACCAACGACCACGATGAGTTTATGCACGCTCTGAAGATAGATATATTCCACGACGAGACCTTTGTGTTCACACCCAAGGGCGACGTTATAACCCTGCCTCAGGGCTCCACCGTTATCGACTTTGCTTACGCCATCCATTCGGCGGTAGGTAACAAGATGGTGGGAGCCAAGATCAACGGTATGATAGTTCCCATCGACCGTGTTCCCCAGAACGGTGAGATCGTTGAGATCCTTACCTCCAACGCCTCTAAGGGTCCCAGCCGTGACTGGCTCAAGATAATCAAGACCGGTGAGGCAAGAACCAAGATAAGACAGTGGTTCAAGAAGGAAAAGCAGGCAGAGAACATCCTTGTGGGCAGAGCCGAGATAGACAAGGAGTTCAAGAAGTTCAACCGCCCCTGTACCGATGAACAGCGCGAGGAGATACTTGCAAACGTATCTGCCCGTATAGGTATCCAGAGTGTAGAGAGCCTCTATAACACCATAGGCTACGGCGGTTTAAGTATGAACAAGGTAGCCTCTAAGCTCCGTGATGAGTTTGACCGTATAGTCAAGCCCTTAGTACAGGAGACTGTAGAGGTAGATATAGAGAGCCTTAACACCAAGGCGACTCAGCAGCGCAAGACCAGCAAGAGCGGTGGCGTTATCATCGACGGCGTTGACGGATGTATGGTCAAGTTTGCCAAGTGCTGCAATCCCCTTCCCGGTGACGAGCTTATTGGCTTTATCACCAAGGGCTACGGTGTCTCGGTTCACAAGCGCGACTGTCCCAACGTTACAACCAATATGCAGAAGCCCGAATACGAGGGCAGATGGGTCAGCGCATACTGGGAGCAGGGAGCAAGCCTTATGGGTACATCATCCCAGTATTTCGAGGCGATGCTGCGTATCTATGCCAAGGATAATATCGGTCTTCTTGCCCTTATTACGGTTGCCCTTGCTGATATGAGAGTCAACCTTGTGTCGGTATCCAGCCAGAAGTGCGGCGGTGACGACGTAATACTCAATCTCACGGTAAATGCCAAGAACCTTGAGCACGTCAACAGTATCGTATCAAGGTTAAAATCCATTGACAATATAAACGACGTAACGAGAGGATTCGGTTCATGAAGGCTGTAATACAGAGAGTCTCCCACGCTGCCTGCCACGCTTTAGGTAAGGTAACGGGAGAATGTAAAGAGGGACTTCTTATCCTTCTCGGTGTAGCTCAGGGCGATACCGAGGAGGACGCAAGACTCCTTGCCGAGAAGATCTCAAAGCTAAGAATATTCAGCGACGAAAACGATAAATTAAATCTTTCCGTGATGGACGTAGGCGGCTCTATACTTGCTATAAGCAACTTTACACTTATGGCTAACTATGCCCACGGCAACCGCCCCGACTATATGGCGGCAGAAAAGCCCGAGAGAGCAAATGAGCTCTACGAGCATTTTATGAAGCTTCTGTCCGACAAGGGAATCCCCGTAGGCAAGGGAGCCTTCGGCGAGCATATGGAGATAGTGACAAGCCTCCACGGACCTATCACCATAGTTATGGAAAGTGATGTATTGAAGAAAAAGCGGTAAATGAAAATAAAGATTTTGTCCTTTCGTGGATAAAGTCATCCATAATTTTGCATTTTGCATTTTGCATTTTGCATTCCGAATATTATTTTTTGGAGTCAGCAATGATAGTTAATATTGACGGTAATATCAACAGATTTTATGCGCAGACCCTATGTATGGTTTTCTTCCCCGGAGCAAAGTTTGCCGAGGACGAGATAGCCACCGAAAACACACCTATAGTAGATCTTATACAGCGTGATACAGACGAGGGCTGTTATGCCAAGGCCACTATTACCGTAGGTAATAAGTCTGTCACCTGTGAGCATACAGAGCCTTATTCCGAGACTAACGTCAAGATAAGAACCGAGAAGGTCGCAGTTGGTGCGGCACTTTTTAAGGCGGGAGAAAAGTTCTTACGTATATCCCCCTCCTGGGGAATTTTGACCGGAGTTCGTCCCGCAAAGATAGCAAGAGACCTTCTCAACGGCGGACTGGGTCTTAAGGAAATGAAGGCCATACTGACAAAGCAGTATTTTGTTAGTCCCAAGAAGGCGACCCTTATCGGCAACATAGCAAAGAACGAGAACCGTATCATCAAGCAGATGGGAGAGGGCACCTGCAGTCTGTATATATCCATCCCCTTCTGTCCTTCAAGATGCTCGTACTGTTCCTTCGTTTCCTATTCCACCAAGAGATTGCTTTCGCTTATTCCGGATTATCTTGCCAAGCTTCTTTACGAGGTAGAGAATACCCTTAAGCTTATAAAAGAATTAGACCAGCGTCTTATAGCAATATACGTAGGCGGCGGTACACCCTCTATACTTACTCCCGACCAGATGAGACTGCTTCTGGGCGTTATCAGAGATAACGCGGATATGAGCGAGGTCAAGGAATTTACCTTCGAGATGGGACGTCCGGATACGGTAACCCGTGAGAAGGTTAAGGTTGCTATGGAATACGGTGTAAACCGTATCAGCATCAACCCTCAGACCTTAAACGATGCCGTGCTTGAGACTATAGGCCGCAATCATACCGTAGAGCAGTTCTACACTGCCTTTAATATTGCAAGAGAAGCCGGCATAGAATGTATCAATACCGACCTTATAGCAGGTCTTCCCGGCGAGAGCCCCGCAAGCTTTCAGAAGTCTGTGGACGAGATACTCAAGCTCAGACCCGAAAACGTTACGTATCACACCTTCTGTGTCAAGAAGGCGGCTGATATCTTAAAGGACGAGGGCAACGTTTATTCACCCTTTGACCCCAACGTAGGCAAGTGTGTGGATTTTGCTCAGGTCAACGCAAAGAACAACGGCTATATCCCCTACTATATGTACAGACAGAAGAATACCGTGGGCAACTACGAGAACGTAGGCTATTCCTTGCCCGGTTACGAGGGTCTGTATAACATCTATATGATGGAGGAGATACACTCTGTGTTTGCCTGCGGAGCAGGTGCGGTGACCAAGCTTGTGTCCCCCAACCGCGATACCATCAAGCGTGTCTTTATGCCCAAATATCCTTACGAATATCTTTCGGACAAGGTTACCGAGGCTGACATACAGAAGACCTACGACTCTTTCAGAGAGTTCTACAACACCCATTTCAAGGAGCAGTAATGAAGAATAACAAAGTTAAGAAGGCGTCGAATCTTTTTGCATCCGGCGTATTTGCCCTTACCGTTGCCAACCTTGTGGTGAAGCTTATCGGTGTATTCCTCAAGGTTCCGCTTAAGGCTACCATTACCAACGTAGGTATGGGCTACTATAACGTAGCCTACAACGTTTACGTATGGCTTTTTATGATAGCTACCACGGGTATCCCCGTTGCCATCGCCATGATGGTCAGCGAGAGCCGTGCCAAGGGTAATCTCAGAGAGCCTAAAAAAATATTCCGTGTAAGCCTTGTCGCTCTCACGGTCATCGGATTTGTGGGTATGCTTATAATGATACTCACCTCAGGTCTTATCTCACAGTTTTACGATTCCGTGGGGCAGCAGTATGCCATCATATGCATAGCGCCAACGCTGTTCTTTATCTGTATAGCATGTGCTATAAGAGGCTTCTTCCAGGGTCATCAGAATATGATCCCCACCGCAGTATCCGAGGTCATAGAGGCTCTGGGTAAGCTTATAGTGGGTATTGCTCTTGCAACGCTTGCAATGAATTATATTCCGGACAGCGACCCCAACAAGTTTGCTGTTGCCGCAGCTATGGCTATCTTAGGTCCTACCGTAGGTGTTGCCATAGGTATGGTATACCTTATCTTCAAAAAGATCTTCTTCAAGGAAGAGCTTTACAACGCCGAGTACCTGAGAGAGGACAGCTATACCATGCCTGTTCGCTCTAACCGTCAGATACTCAAGCAGCTTCTGATCATCGCTATCCCCATAACCCTCAGCTCCTCTGTTATGAGCTTTACAAACGTTGTGGACAGTATGATAATCTCTAACCGTCTGCAGTTTCTGGGCATCGAGGAGATAGCCAGAAACGATATGTACGGCGCATTTACCACAGAGGTAATAACGCTGTTCAATCTTCCCCCCGTTCTTATATACCCCATTTCGGGATCGATAGTACCTTATCTTTCTGCTCTGCTTGTCAAGAACGAGGAGGGTAAGATAAAGTCACTTCTCAACAGCTCGTTGAGAGTAGCATCCCTTATTGCGCTGCCCTGTGCACTGGGCATGTCGGTGCTTTCCGAGGCTGTCATCACACTTATCTTCGGTGACTGCCACGTAGATTCTCCCGGACTTCTCAGCATACAGGCTATCGCGGTATTCTTTATGGCTATGCTGTCTATGAGCACCTCCTTCCTTCAGGCATACAAGCTTGAACGTAAGCCCATCATCTCTATGCTGGCAGGTGCTACCGTCAAGATACTCTCCAGCTGGTTCCTTATCGGCAACGACTCTATCCGTATGTACGGTGCACCCATAGGCTCTCTGCTTTGTTATATTACCATAGTTCTCTTTAACTTCTATTTCGTAGCAAAGCATATCGGCTTTATCCCCAGCTTCCGTAAGGTATTCTTAAAGCCCCTCTTTGCTTCGGTACTCTGTGCGGGCTCGGCTCTCGGCGCATACAAGCTTCTTTGCAGCTTGCTCGGCGCAGGCAGAATAGTTACGGTGCTTGCCGTTATGGTTGCGGCAGTGGTATACCTTTTCGCTATCCTTATTCTGGGTGCGGTTACCAAAGAGGATTTTGCCATCATACCCAAGGGTGAAAAGATCTATTCCTTATTAAAGAAGACAAGGCTTATAAAATGATAACTCTTGAAGAACTTAAAAACAAAGAAATATACACCATGGACGACCTCTGCGAGATAATGAAATATCTCAGAGTGGGCTGTCCCTGGGACAAGGAGCAGACTCACGAAAGTATACGTACCTGCTTTATCGAGGAGGTATACGAGGTCTGCGATGCAATAGATAAAAAAGACCCCGACCTTATGTGCGAGGAGCTGGGCGACGTGCTTCTGCAGGTGGTGTTCCACGCGCAGATGGCAGAGGAGGAGGGTGAGTTCACCCTTGCTGACTCTGTTGACGGCATCTGCCGCAAGCTCATTATCCGCCATCCCCACGTTTTCGGGAATGTTAAGGCAGATACCTCAGGCGAGGTGCTGACCAATTGGGACAAGATCAAGGCGGACACCAAGGGTCAGAAAACTGTAGCCGATACGGTAAGGGACGTTCCCAAGGCTCTTCCCGGACTTATGCGTGCCCAGAAGACAGCAAAGCGTGCCGCAAAGGGTGACAGCTATGAGCTGGAGGACCGTGAGCTTGACTTTGACTCTCTCGGAGAGGAGCTGTTTAAGCTCTGCTCGGCGGCTCAGAGGGCAGGAATCGATGCCGAAGAGGCTCTGACACGATATTGTGACAGATTTATTGCCGATTTTTAGTGAAAAAATTAAGAAAATTAGAAAATATTTGCTAAAATCTATTGATATTACCGAATAATGGTGTTATAATAAGTAGGCAATAAAATTAAATTCAATAGAAAGGTGATTTTAATCATGATGACTAAGGCAAATATCGTTGACGCAGTAGCAACCAAGACAGGCGTAACCAAGAAGGCAGCTGAGGCAGCTGTTAACGCAGCTCTCGAGGCAGTTGTTGACGCTCTCAAGGCAGGCGACAAGGTTCAGGTATTCGGTTTCGGTACCTTCGAAGTTAAGGAGCGCGCTGCTCGTACAGGTAGAAATCCCCGTACAGGTGAGACCCTTGAGATCGCTGCTTCCAAGAACGTTGGTTTCAGCGCAGCTAAGGCTCTTAAGGACGCTATCAAGTAATAGTAATAATTACGCAGCTATCGGGAATCCTTGAGCCAAGGATTCCCGATACTATTTTAAAGGAATATGAGATTAGATAAGTATTTAAAGATTTCGAGAATAATCAAGCGCCGTACCGTTGCAAACGACGCCTGCGATGCAGAGCACGTACAGGTAAACGGCAGACGCGCCAAGGCCTCCTATGACGTTAAGGTAGGGGATATCATTGAGATAAGCTTCGGTGAAAAAACTCTCAAGCTCCGTGTCCTTGAGGTCAAGGAACACGTTGCCAAGGCTGACGCCTCGAGTATGTACGAGGTCATAAACTGATATATTCCTGCATATAAATGTGTTATCACATTTACGGAGGCAGGATATGAAGGAAAATAAGGAAAGCGGGACCTTATCGGTGACCGACCGCTCCTCGGCTACGGTAACAGGGGTAGAAGAGGTAATAAGCTACGACGAAAATAATATCGTTATGCAGACCTCTTTGGGACAACTTACTCTTGACGGCGAGGGGTTAAATATAGTACAATTAAATTTGGGCGAGGGTATAGTTTCCGTAGAGGGGCGTATAGATGCACTCTATTATATGGAACAGAGGGAGCATAGGTCTCTTTTCTCCCGCATTTTCGGATAGATGGCGGACAGCTACGCTCAGATATACACCTTTATCCTGTATTCTGCTTTTATAGGCTTTGCTTTAGGGGTAGTATACGATGCTTTTCGTATCATACGCCGTGCCTTTTATATTGCAGGAAATCGGGCAGTTACCAATATGGTATATTTTATCTGTGATATACTATTTTTTATCATAGCGGCAGTGGTGTCGGCAATATTCATTTTTCACGTCAATAACGGACGTATCCGAGGTATAGCACTCTTTGGATCTCTTGTGGGATTTGTTTTATACTACAACACCCTCGGCAGACTGGTCAGTGCCGTAACCGACCTTATCATAAAAACTCTCTACCGTATACTCAGACTTATAAAGGAAGCCGTATTGCTTCCCATATGGCGCTTTACGGTAGGTTTAGCCGATATTATCTATACCACAAGACAAACAAAACGCAGAATAAGAAGTTTTAAAAGGAAAGGATGTTGAACTGTGACAAGAACTAATATCTTTGTCAGGATAGCTGTAATTATCGTTATAGTTGTCTGTCTTATTACAATTTTAAAGCTGCAGATACAGTTCAACAAGCTCAACGAGGAAAAGAAGATCCTTGCGGCCCAGGTAGAGGAATACCAGGAGGATATCGAGGAATTAAAGGCCGAGATCGAGCGACCCTTCGACGACGAGTACGTTATCCGTGTGGCAAGAGAGAAGCTTGGCTATCATCTTCCCGACGAGATAATATATTACAACGATCTGAATTAGTATGAGAAATATTATTGTTACGGGCGGCAGCAGAGGAATCGGCGCCGCCATAGTTCGCCGCTTTGCCGAAAACGGTGACAACGTGGTTTTCCTTTACCGTGCAAACGACCGTGCGGCGGCAGAGGTGGGTGTGCCCTGTATCAAGGGGGATATCCGTGACCCGGAAGAGGTCAAAAAGATGATAACAAGGGCAGGGGACTACCTTGGCGGTATCGACGTCCTTGTGAACAATGCCGGTATCGCGCAGTCCGCTCTTATGAGCGATATAACCGATGCCGACTATAACGATATGATAAGCACGGACCTGTCGGGGGCCTTTTACTGCTGCCGTCAGGCAATACCCTATTTTCTCCGTAATCACAGCGGAGCCATAGTCAACGTATCTTCTATGTGGGGTGAGGTCGGAGCATCCATGGAGGTCCACTATTCTGCGGCAAAGGCGGGACTTATAGGACTTACCAAGGCTCTGGCAAAGGAGCTTGGCCCCTCGGGTATACGGGTAAACTGCGTTACCCCCGGTATGATAGATACCGATATGAACAAGGGGTATACCAAGGAAGATATTCAGGCAATAGTTGAAGAAACGCCCCTTATGCGTATCGGCAAGCCCGAGGACGTGGCAGAGGCGGTGTTCTTCCTGGCATCAGATAAGGCAAGCTTTATCACGGGACAGGTTCTCGGTGTCAACGGAGGATACGTAATATAATGCGTAATTCGTAATGCGTAATTGAAAAAGCTTTTCGCTTTGGCGAAAGGCTTTTTTGTGAAATTATATACGATATTGTAAAAATATGCTATAATATATAAAATACATAAACGGAGGACAGTATGAAAAGGTTTCTTTTAGTATTTTTTATTGTTATGATGCTTACGTTGACGGCGTTTGCCGTATCGGCTGAGGACTTTGACTTCAATGATGCGGCAAGGGTCGGAGATCTGGCAGCGTATCTTGAGGAAGAAGCACCCAAGGTAGGAATAAAAAATATCGATATTTCGGCATATAATATAAAAGCCGACAATACTCTTGATTTATATCAGCTCTGTGTTGATGAAGCACCTATGCTTTTCCAGTTCAAGCAGATATATGCAACCACGGAAAACGGATACGTTACCTACGTGCGCTTTATCTACCACGACGGATACGACCCCGAGACCTATGTTGCCGATATTGCAAGATGCAAGGCTAAGGCAGATGAGCTTCTTTTGGGAATCAAGGGAAACGACAGCCTTGATACCGTAACCAAGGCTCTTCTTCTCTATGACAGACTTGCTATGATATGCGTATACGACAGTGAGAGCGAGGCTGCCGATATAGTAGAGTTCGGCTCTGATACTATATACGGGCCCTTTATCAAGGGTAAGGCGCTCTGTACGGGATATTCTTATGCGTATATGTATTTACTTAACGAGATCGGCGTGGATTCAAGGATCGTGCGCTCTAAGAACGAGCAGGGTAAAACGATACACGCCTGGCCTGTTGTTACCATAGACGGTGTCGAATACCATACCGACCTGACCTATGACGACTCGGACCCCGACGTTCAGGGCAGAATGAGCCACGACTATTTCCTTATTTCCAGCGACAGAATCAATACTCTGGGTAAGAACAAGAAATATCACAAGCACGAATTCAATCTTTCGGATAAGAGATACGAGGACAAATACTGGACAAGCTCGGAAACAGAGATAGTGCTTGCAGACGGCTTTATTTATTTCATAAGCAACCGTGATGAAGATAACAGAGGGCTCTACCTTGTTGATCCTGCCGACAGCACCTATACCCCCGTTAAGCTTTTAGGCTTGGATGAATACTGGATCAAGAGCAAGAACGGTAACGAATACGAGGCATACGCAAACTATTACTGTCTTTCCACCGACGGAGAGGATATTTTCTACTCTACTCCCAAGAACATATACGTTTACGACCTTTCCAAGGGTACCACAAGAGTAATATGCGCTCCCACCATAGAGGCCGAATACGACAACATCTACGGCTTCAGATACGACAACGGAGATTTTATATACAGTATTCATAACGCACCCAACTTCGGTGATTGTGAGGCTGATCCGGTATATAGAGATAAAGCGTTTCAGATAAGAGAAAAATACGATCCCGATGCTACCCCCACACCCAATCCCACTCCCGGCTTTGGCGTCTCCCCCGATCCCAATCCCGACAAGCCCGTTATAACTGTCTACTTTAACGACGTTAAGAAGGATCATTGGTACTTCTCAGCGGTAGAATATGCCATCAAGAGGGGGTATATGAACGGTATGTCACAGACCACCTTTGCTCCTATGGGCAACATCAAGCGTGAGCAGTTTGTGCTTATACTTGCCAATATAGCGGGTGTAGATACAACCGCCTTCAAGAATATAGACAGCGGTATGACCGACGTTCCCACAGGACAGTGGTACTCGGGTGCTGTTGCCTGGGCCGTTAAAAACGAATACGTAAGCGGTATGACTCCCACCACCTTCGGCAGAGGCAGGGATATCACCCGTGCTCAGCTTGCAAGACTCTTCTATGTCTTTGCAGAGAAGAACGGTGTAGACGTTGGCGCAAGAGCGGAGCTTTCCGGCTTTGCGGATGCAGGCAAGGTGCAGGATTGGATGCGAGACGGTCTCTGTTGGGCAGTAGATGCGGGAATCATCAGCGGAATGAATATAAACGGCAAGCTTTCGCTTAACCCCAACGGAAGCGCCACCAGAGCACAGACTGCAGTGATGCTTATGCAGTTCGACGCTTGCCGAAAGGGAGAATAGACGTGAAGATCTTTAACAGAATAATATCGGTTATTCTTACGGTTATAATGCTTGTTCCCACTGTGGGCAATACCTCAGTTTTTGCTTATAAGGTAACCGAGGCACCCTTTGCCATAGACCCTGTAACAAAGGCAGAATACCCCGGTAAGTATAGCTACGGCAACCTTACCTACGACGTAGTTGACGGCAATGCCGTTATTATGCGTAGCACCAAGGCATCGGGAAACGTAGTCATCCCCGATACGATAGACGGTTATAAGGTCACAGAGATAGCCGATTATGCCTTCTATAAGTGTGCCGGTATAGAAAGGATCACCATAGGCAACAACGTATGGCGCATAGGTGATTATGCCTTTGATTTCTGTATAAATACCGAAGCTGTTACCATAGGTTCTTCCGTTGAGGAGATAGGCGAATGCGCCTTTCGCAACTGCAGCTTTGTTAACAGTCTGAAGCTGCCCAAGGGAATCCAAAGAATAGGCTACGGCTTCATCCACGGCACCGACCTGTTTTTGACCGTCAAGTGGACGGATAACGTTCTGTATATCGACAATTATCTCATTGAGGCAAAGGTCAATAAGATAAGCGGTTCGTATAAAATAAGGGACGGCGTGACCTGTATTGCAGACGCCGCGTTCAAAGGCTGTGGGGCAATCACCGAGCTTATTATCCCCGACAGCGTTACAGCCATAGGCATATCTGCCTTTTCGGGATGCTCAGCTCTTGAAAAGGTAAGCATCGGCAAGTCGGTCAGATATATACACGACTATGCCTTTAATGCCTGCAACGCACTGAAATCGGTGAGCATTCCTCCCTCGGTGCTTGAGATAGGATACTGTGCATTTGCCGGAGTTAAATGTATGGACGTTGATAACGGTGTTTATTATCTGGGAAATTATCTTATATCCGCCGATCTTGACATAAGCGGCGAGGTCACAGTCAAGCAGGGAACTGTCGGCATAGCTGAGAGAGCGTTTTGCGATTGCAGGTCTGTGACTGCGGTAAAGCTTCCCTCATCGCTTAGGAGCATAAGCAGCGTTGCCTTTTCGGGCACCGACGCTCTCAATATGATAAATATACCCGCTTCAGTTACCCATATCGGCGGAGACGCCTTTAAGTACGGTGCAAAAAATTTAAGAGTATATATAGAGGATATTTCGGCATGGTGCAATATAAGCTTTGCTAACCGCGATGCCAACCCCTTCCGCAGAAATAACAGCAATATGGTGGATTCATACTACGGTAAGGCTGTGACAGAGGTAACTATTCCGGAGGGGACAGACAGTATAGGCGAATATGCCTTCTATAACTGGACCAAGCTTAAGAAGCTTACGGTTCCGGATTCGGTAAAATCCATAGGCTACGGAGCCTTTGAGCAGAAAAAGAAGATCGACGGTACAGACGTTATCATTACAAACGAAAGTATAACGCTTATGTGCAGTGCGGATAGTTATGCTTATAAGTATGCCCTTGAAAACGGTATAAAGATACCTGTATGCCAGCATAGCTTTACAAAATATATATCCAATAACGATCTCAGCTGTACCTCCGACGCTACCGAAACCGCAGTCTGTGATAAGGGCTGTGGCGCACGTGATATCAGGGTGGTACAAAAGGCTTTAGGCCACAGATTTATCCGTTATATATCCAATAAAGACGCCACCTGTGAAACTGACGGCACCAAGACCGCATCCTGTGTCAACGGCTGTGGTGAAAGCGATACGGTAGCTGACGTTGGCACCAAGCTTGAGCATATCTACGGTGAGTATATAAGTGATAATAACGCAACCTGCTTCTCGGATGGAACTATGAGTGCGGAGTGTATATACGGCTGCGGCAGAACTGTCTCGAAAGCCGAGGAGGGAACTATAAGAGATCATAGCTATACCGTATATACTCCCGACGGCAACGCAACCTGCTATATGGACGGTACCAAGACCGCATATTGCGATTACGGCTGCGGTAGAACCGATACTCTGGCGGACGAGGGCTCGGTTACCGAGCATAAATATACGAGCTATATCTTCAACGAGGATGCAGACTGTATAAACGACGGCACAAAGACTGCATTCTGTGATTTTGGATGCGGTGAGTCGGAAACCGTTATAGCCGAGGGAAGTGCTCTCGGTCACAGCTTCGGTGACTGGCTGATAACAGTTGAGCCCACCTATGATACAGCGGGTTCAAGATTCCGTGTTTGCTCTGTATGTGAAGAAATCGAGGAAGAGTATATTCCCGTACTTACCTTACCCTTTACCGACGTTAAGGAAAACCACTGGTTTGCATCTTCTGTGAAGTACTGTGTACAAAAGGGCTACGTTACGGGTATGAATCCCACCACCTTTGCTCCCAACGGCAATATCACCAGAGCACAGTTCCTTGTAATGCTTGCAAAGCTTGACGGAGTTGATCTGAGTATATACGAGGGCAGGGATGCAGGCTTTGCCGACGTAAAGCCCTCTCATTGGTACAACACCTACGTATGCTGGGCGGTAGAGCAGAAGCTTACCGCAGGACTTACCCCCACCCATTTTGGCCCGGGTGCAAACGTAACAAGAGCACAGCTTGCAAGATTCTTCTACGTATATTCCGAGATCAAGGATATAAACGTTGAGGGCAGAGCTGATATTTCAGCATTCCCTGATGAAGGCAAGGTTCCCGCTTGGGCAATCGATTCTATCTCCTGGGCGGTGGATGCAGGTGTTATCGGCGGAGTCAAGAAAAACGACGTTAACTACCTTGAGCCCAACGGCACGGCTACACGAGCACAGGCTACGGTAATGTTCAAGGCATTTGATGCTTTTAGAAAATAAAAAGAAAACAGTTGCTTTGCAACTGTTTTTCTTATTTTAGTCTTACCTTTTTGGTCAGATACTCATACTGCTTCTTTACGTCCTCAGCAGTGACGTATGCCTTTTCGGCATATCGTACGGGAGTGTAAAGACTGAACAGCTCGTGCTCAGTGTCGTTTTCGGCAACCTTCTTTTCAAGCTCGTTTGGAGTATCGTAGCTGTGGCAGTTGCCCTTCTTTTTCTGCTTGTACTCTATAAGCTTGACATACATATACCTTATGCGCTCTGCGTCCTCTGTAAGAGAATTAAATCGCTTCTTGGTGATAGGCTTCTGCTTTTTCTTACGGACACGGTCGTCACGGATTATGATGTTGACCTCGTCCTCTGAGCGGTGTCTTACCTTGGGCTTGATGCCAAGCTTCTGTCTTACCTTGTCTACGATCTTTTTCAGCTTCTCGGCCACGTTGAACATAGCCTTAGTTAAGCGTCGGTAGAGCTCGCGACGTATCTCCTTTGTAAAGAGCCTGCCTATATTGTATAGGGTAAGAGCGATACAAACGTATCCAAAGAATGCGCAGAACTGCCGGACGTACTTATATATTGGATCAAGAGCAACAGAAAAGTAGATCAAAAGAGCTGCAAGGGATGCAAAAAGGATAACCAGAGCAAATCTCTTTTTACTGAATACAATTTTATTATGCTTTTCTTTCATTTCGTTTTGAAGAAATCTCCATTCCGTGTGATTTTTTACGGATGTTACACATTATAGGGCGTAGTTTGGCCGGGGCGACTCGCCCCCTCCCTTCCTAAAGGAACAATAAGATTCACAGAGTTTCTGTTACGCTTCAGGGCCTCAAGGTGAGCCTCTATATCAGGGTCTGTATATGCTGAGAATACGAATATCTCTGTGTCGCTCAATCCTGATTCTATAACTCTTGCAAGAAGGGTTGTGAAGGAATGGGATGCTGCTATACGCACCTGACTCATACCGCGGAGCATATCCCTTGCGTGTATCTCGCCGGAGTGCATGGGGAAGGCAAGTCCTTCGCTTGAGTCGTTTTGTGTGGAATTGGTATAGAGCCCCAGACGGTATCCGTTGTCGCTCATAATACGGATGATATCTGCAGTATAGGACATTGAGTTTTCCATCATCAGGTTGAACTCTGCCGAGGGGATAGGGTCAAGGGGGTCGGTTGCAAAGTTTATGAATATCATAAAGGTACGGTTGGAGCAATAGTCAAGGGCGTTGACTCTCAAGGGTTGTGCCGCCTGAGCATAAGCTCTCGCCGTCTGCTTGAAGTTTATCTGGTTAAACGGGTCACCGAAGGTGTAGGGTCGTACTCCCGTGATAGAGAAGGGGTCCTTTATGAGCATACGCTTGGTTATGCTCTCACCCATCAGCATTCCCACAGGATTGGGGGAGGTGGGGGTGGCAAGGATCTTGGGGTAAACGTAGAGGGTAGACTTACTTTCTACAGTCCTCATTGTGCCGGGCAGATGTATCACCGCCGTTTCAAGCTTGTATACTCCTCGCTTGGTACAGGTGACGGTGTGCTTGCGCTTTATTTCCATATAGGGGAGAATGAAGGAAAATCTGCTTTCAAAACGCTGCATTGCAGACTTGTCCTTGCCCTTGGGCGCACCTAAATCAAGCTGCGGGAAGAAATAGCTTTCCGCATAGGCACGGAACAGAGGCAGACGGGTGGGATTGTATATGCGCTCGGTCATTGTAACACTGTCACCTTCGTATACTCCGTCCTCGCTGAAGGTACGGCGGTATTCAAGGCGGTCGATTATGCGCTTACACATCTCACGGTAGACAAGCCAGCCTACAAAGCCCAGAACTGCAAGTCCTACTATAACCGCCGCAAGTATTATCACGGGCAGGCTTATGGTGACTGTACTTCCTGCGTGGCTCATCTCTTGGAATAGAATATCTCGGGCTCGGTGGGAACGGTAACGGTGGTGAGTATCTCCTCTATCACCGCTCTGTCATAGTCCTTCTTGATACGGTGGCTGTTGTGGAGGATAAGACGGTGTGCAAGGGTAGGCACGGCTGCCTTCTTTATATCGTCGGGCAGTACGTACTCTCTTCCCGCTATTGCCGCAAAGCCCTTTGCCGCCTTCATAAGAGCGATAGCACCGCGGGGGCTGACACCCAGAGCCACACCCTCCATATCTCTTGTAGCCTCAACTATCTTTGTGATATAAGCTACAAGGTCGGGATGCACGAACACCGAGGCAACCTCCTTCACAAGGAAGGGAATCTCGTCGGAGGTTATAACGGGAACTAACTTGATATTATTGGGCTTACCAGCAAAGCGCTCAAGGATGGCAATGCTTTCCTCGGCTGTGGGGTAGTCCATTGCGGTCTTGAATAAGAAACGGTCAAGCTGAGCCTCGGGCAGAGGGAATACACCCATATTTTCAACGGGGTTCTCGGTAGCTATAACCATAAAGGGATCGGGGAGCTTGTAGGTAGTACCGTCGATGGTAGCCTGGTGCTCCTCCATACACTCTAAGAGACCCGACTGGGTCTTGGGGGTAGCACGGTTTATTTCGTCTGCAAGCAGTATATTTGCAAAGCAGGGACCGGGTATAAACTCAAAGTCGCCCGTCTTCATATTGAAATATCTTACACCCGTGATATCACCGGGAAGAAGGTCGGGGGTGAACTGAAGTCTTGCAGACTTACAGTTTACCGATGCCGCAAAAGCCTTGGTCATCATGGTCTTACCTGTACCGGGAACGTCGCAGATAAGCATATGACCGCCGGTGAAGAGGGCAATGCACATCAGGTCCACAACCTCGTCCTTACCGACTATTACGTTTGCAACGCTTTTCTTTATTTTTTCGTATGCGAGAGAAACTTTACTCAATGTTCTGTCTCCTTGTACTTGTTTTTTTAATAAAGTTATTATATAATATTATAGAATCATATTTAATAACTTGCAATGACTATCTGCAATATTTTTTGCAATATTTACAAATGGAGGTAAAAATGAAGGAATTTCTCTCCTGTGGAAGAATAGTAAACACCCACGGCGTGGGCGGTATGATAAAGATAGAATCCTGGTGCGATACACCAAAGGTACTGGCAGGTCTTAAGACTCTGTATCTTGAAAAGAACGGAGAATACACCCCCATCAAGGTTGAGCGCGCAAGCGTTCATAAGGGAATGGTGCTCTGCAAGCCCGAGGGTTCTGATAGCTTTGAGACGGCTATACTCTATAAGAACAAGGATGTTTTCTGTAAGAGAAGCGATCTTAATATTGGCGAGGACAGAGTGTTTATCGAGGATATTCTCGGTCTCTCGGTGATCAACGCCGACAGCGGCAAGGTCTACGGTAAGCTGGTGCGTGTCATAGACAACCCCGCAAACGAGATATACGAGATAGAAACAGAAAAGGGAATGGCATATATGCCTGCGGTATCCGAGTTCATCGACCGCATAGAGCTTGAAGAGGGTATATACGTGCGTCCTATAGAGGGTATGTTCGATGAGATTTGATATTATGACCCTTTTCCCTGCTCTTGTTGACGGTGTTCTCTCCGAGAGCATCATCGGCAGAGCAAGACAGGCGGGACTTATAGAGGTTGAGGCGCATAATATACGCGACTACTCCAAGGATAAGCACCGCCGTGTGGACGATACTCCTTACGGCGGCGGTATGGGAATGCTTATGGCTGCTCCCCCCGTATACGATTGCTATGAGGCAATACAAAAGAAGGGAAGGACCCGTACAATATATATGTCCCCCAAGGGTAAGGTCTTTACTCAGAAGAAGGCAAGAGAGCTCTCGGAGTACGATCAGCTTATCATCCTCTGCGGACACTACGAGGGTGTAGACCAGCGTGTGCTTGACCGTATCGTGGACGAGGAGATATCGGTAGGCGACTACGTACTGACAGGCGGTGAGATACCTGCCTGCATAGTTGTGGATGCTGTGGCAAGACTGAAGGACGGAGTTCTCTCCGATCCCGAATGCTACGAAAACGAAAGCCTCTGTCAGGGAATGCTCGAGTATCCCCAGTACACCCGTCCCTATGACTTTATGGGTGAGATCGTACCCCAGGTGCTGTTGGGCGGCAACCACAAGGAGATAGAAAAGTGGAGGTTCAAGGCTGCGCTTGAATTAACCAAGAAACAAAGACCTGACTTGCTGTAAAATTAGGTGAAAATGACCTAAAAACACCGTGTTAAAGTGTTAATATTATTGCATTTTAGCAAAAAAGAATAAATCTATTGATTTTTGGCAAGCTATTTGTTATAATACTTATACTGATTTAACAAAAAATAATTATATTATAGAGGAGTGTATCAAATGATTACACGTGACGTTACAATAAAGAATAGCGTAGGACTTCACGCAAGACCTGCTACATTTTTCATTCAGAAGGCTAACCAGTACAAGAGCACCATCTGGGTTGAAAAGGACGAGAGACGCGTTAACGCAAAGAGCCTTCTCGGCGTTCTTTCTCTCGGTATCACCAAGGATATGAGCGTTACTCTCATTGCTGACGGTGCTGATGAGGAAGCTGCGCTTAACGGACTTGCTGAGCTTATCGACAGCGGCCTTGAGTCTGTTCTTTAATTATAAACACAGATAACGAACGAGCAGAATCAGCCCTCGGCTAATTCTGCTCTTTTACTTTTTTATGGCAGATATAAACGAGCTGCGCAAACGCGCAAACGAGCTTCCTTCATCTCCGGGTGTATACCTGATGAAGGACAAAAACGACAAGATAATATACGTGGGCAAGTCAAAGGTCTTAAAGAACCGTGTTTCCCAGTATTTCAAGGAAACGGGACACCATGATTACAAGACCGCCAAGATGGTCTCAAACGTAGACCACTTTGACTATATGCTGACCCACACCGAGATAGAGGCTTTGTCTCTTGAAAACAGGCTGATAAAGCTCCATAAGCCAAAGTATAACATCCTCTTAAAGGACGATAAGAGCTATCCTTATATCAAGGTAACAACGGGAGAGGAATACCCCCGCTTGCAGTTCGTCCGTAAAAGAAGTAACGACAAGGCAAGATATTTCGGGCCCTATTCGGGAGCGACCACGGCTTATTCCATAATCCGTACCGCGCAGCGCTCCTTCGGTATTCCCAGATGCACAAAGAAATTCCCTCAGGATATAGGCAAGACCCGACCCTGTCTCTATTATCAGTTAGGGCAGTGTACGGGAGTCTGCACGGGCAAGGTATCAAAGGAAAGATATAACGAAACGGTCAAGGACCTTTTGGCTTTCTTGGGAGG
This sequence comes from Eubacteriales bacterium, assembly GCA_045649645.1. Taxonomy (GTDB): domain Bacteria; phylum Bacillota; class Clostridia; order Oscillospirales; family CAG-272; genus RGIG7300. Next base: position 855 of record JAZRQH010000064.1, on the reverse strand, counting down.
TTCTTTTTCCGAAGTTAAAAAGTCTCTTGAGGAGAAGATGTATTATGCCTCCGAGAATCTGCTTTTCGAGATGGCGGCACAGTACAGAGATTCAATAAAGGAGCTTGACACCCTCTGGCAGAAGCAGAAGGTGGTGGGTGCCCCTGACGCCGAGTATGATATAATATCTCTATACAGCGACGAGGTCACCTCCTGTCTTGCCATATTCTACGTCCGTGACGGCTGCGTTATAGATAACGAGCGTTTTATTTTCGGTGCAGATCAGATCATCACTCCCGACTCTGTGGCGGCATTCCTCTGCGACCTCTATACCAAACGTGAATATATACCAAAGAATATCCTCTTAGGATTTGAATTGGATGAAGAAAGCGATGAGCTTCTGTCCGATTTCTTAAACGAAAAAGCGGGTTACCGCGTTTACGTCAAGTATCCTGAAAGAGGAGACCTCAAGTCCCTTTGCAATATGGTCTACGACAACGCAAGACAGTATGCGGGACAGTACAAGGCGGATACAGAGCGTGACAACAAGACCCTTATCAAGCTTGCATCCCTGCTTTCTCTTGAGGTGGTGCCCGAGCATATCGAGGCTTACGATATATCCAACTTCGGCTCGGATAACATTACCGGCGGTATGATATCCGTGCGTGACGGCAGGTTCTCAAAGAAGGATTACCGCACCTACAAGATAAGAGGAACAGAGGGTGAGCCGGATGATTACGCCTCTATGAGGGAAACTATAGAGCGCAGACTTTCTCACACCGAGAGCATCTACCCCGACCTTATCCTTCTTGACGGCGGTAAAGGCCACGTTTCTACAATAAAACAGCTCTTGGAAGAGCTGAATATCGACATTCC
>JAZRQH010000063.1:0-5503 GCA_045649645.1 Eubacteriales bacterium | reverse complement strand
GATGATATTCAGCCCCTATATGGATGCTCTGGTCGAGCCGGGTATAGCTAAGGCTGATATGACATCTATGCAGATGGAATTACTGAAGCATAAGCGATACATAGACGTTACGGGCAATAATATAAATCACCCCAACGACTTTTTCCACCGTATGCACGCACAGTATTATATTGAGATGTTTAAATAACAAAGCAGGACTTGTCAAACCGACAAGTCCTGTTTTTTTGTAAATGTGTAAAACCGCACCCTCGGGTTATGAGGATGCGGTTTTTATAAACTTCACGCGATTTTGGATGCAAACACTTGATACGTTAGAAAACAACAAACCCCACCCTCGTGTGATGAGAATGGGGTATAGTTTACTTCATGCGAAGTATGGCTGCGGCGCCTCGCCGCTTACCAGAAGGTGGGGTTGGTACCGGGATCGTAGTGATCGAGGAGATTGAGAGTACCCTCTGTCCAAAGCAGACGCATATCAATAATGCAGTTATAGAGATATTCGTTCAGCTTCATATATTCCTGCTGCTGTGCGTAAGTGCCGTTCTTATAAACACTGTCATAGGTTGCACACTGCTTCATATAGATCCAGGAAGCCTCGCATACGATAAGACGATTGAGCTGTGTTTCGTCTGCCTGAGCCTTGGCGTTTGCCCAAAGGGTGTCAACGTAGTTGGCAACCTCGCATACCTCGTTGATATCGTAATATCCGCTGACGGGGGTATGGAAGCTGTGATGTCTGGAGTTACCAAGCTCGGAGATAATATCTATATACTCACGCATGTATTTCCAGCCTGCACCGAAGTTAGCCTCGAGGCAGTTATCAAGACGGTAATAGTACTCTTCCTCGCTCATAAAGGGATCCATATAGATCATAGAGAGCATGTAACCACGGACGTTACCAAAGTCAGAATGGACATCGGGACTCTCACCGTTGGGAAGATCCTCACCGTAGAATACGGAGTTCATAAGCATTTCTCTTGCTCCGCCATCTGCGAAGAAGCGTACGTTGGGAAGAAGGCTGTCCCAGTCGGGCTGAGGAGTCATAAAGTACATAAATCCGCCGGAGTGATCCCATACGGTACAGCCACCGTCCGAGATCTCGTCCCAACCGTAGTAATACTCAACGAGAGATTTGTTGAGATCACAGGTGGTGTCGGTATATGCATGACCGCAACAGTTCTTAACGGTAAAGAACTCAAGAATGATATTGTCTCTCAGTTCGATGCCCTTGGGAGGCTTCACACAGTACTCGTAAGCACCGGTCTGGATCATAACTCCGGGATAATCCTCAGCTATAGCATCACTTACTGCGTTTACAAGGCAAACCAAGGTTGCGGAACGGGAATTGTACTTGGTATAGATCGCTGCACAGTTGGCGCAACGGCAGTAGGATTGGCTATCGTTGATACCGATACCTATCATAGCAAGATCGGGGTTCCTGTCAAGATACTTCTTAACGTTTGCGATAATAGTAGCTATATGGTCGGGATTACTCATACAAGGGGTGGATTCGTGAAGAAGATTGTCGTCACCGTCATCAAAGTTGTACTTAAGCCACATACTGATGTTGTATGAATCAAAATCGATATAGCTTCCGTGGCCGTTTACACTTCCCTTCATATAGAAGGTACGTCTGCGGTACCAGGTCAGATCCTCGTGATAATATCCGTCGTCAAGATCGATTACAGGGTCGGTCTCGTATACCACAAGGCCGTCAGCGTCCTCGTTGTCGATATATTCGTATACACCGAGAACCTCTTCGCAGAACTTGAATACTGCGTTACGTGTTCCCTTAATACCTCTATGGCTCTTATCATCTTTGGTATTGAGGTGGTAGTCATCATCGATACCAGTAATAACGAGGTAGTTACCCTGTACAGACCATACGTAGGTCTGGTCATCCTTAAAGGAAGCACGGTCAACACTTACAAGACCCTTTTCCTCACGGTTCGTCTTACCTACAAGGATCTCGTACTCGGATACCGCAGTATCATCGTTTACAACAGCAAGCTTGACACCGGTAGCACCCTCGATCATATCGGCAAGATATACCGACATCTCTTTGATGCTGTCAAACTTTTCATTTTCGGATTCGGAATAAACTATTGTATACAGAGAAAGATCATTGCCGTTTATCTCGTATACAGGCTCAAGGTAGAGATACTTTGAGAACATTGTTGCACACTCTGCTCTGGTTGCAGGGTTACGGGGATTTAAGTAAAGTGCATCTCCCGACTTTGAGCCGTTAATGATGCCGTTACCGTATGCCCACTCGAAATCCTTTACTGCATAGGATGAAACCTTGCCTGCGTCGGGGAAAGAAGCAATGTCAGCACCGTTCTTATCCTCCATACCCTTGTAGCTTGCATATCTGTGAAGCATAGCTGCAAGCTGCTCACGGGTAATGTTCTCATTGGGAGCAAAGGTGGTATCGGTCTTACCTGAGGTAATGCCGTTGGTATATGCCCACTCAACAGCGGTGGCAAACCAGTGGCTTGACTTAACATCGGTAAAGGGAGTTGTTCCCTTAAAGTCTTCGGTATAACCGTCGAGGTTGGCAAGAGCTTTAACGAGCATCGCTCTTGTCATCTTGACAGAGGGAGAATATTTGTCTTCTGCAGTACCCGAGAAGATATCATTCTCGTTACAGATACGAACCGCATCATAATACCAATGGCTTGACTTAACGTCGGTAAAGGGATTTTCGTCCCACCACTTGGCGCTTGAAGTCATAGCGATAGCACATATTACTGTCACTACACATATGATGATCGAAATTATCTTAATACTCTTCATAACATGTCCTTTCTGTTTAGTGATTAGTGAATTCCGAATTATTTAAGCGTAGCCTTAGCTACTCTTACGCATACGTCGGTACCGTAGGGCTGGCCTGTGAAGTCGATCATAAGAGTATTGTCACCGGGCTGATAGAACTTAAGCTCCTCGCCCGAATCCATCCATTCTACCTTCTCGATATCAAACTGAACGTTGGAGAAGCCTACGATGCCCGAGTACATACCGCCTACGGTTACGTTTGTGTCACCTACCTTGTTGTTATCGAACATAATGAAGTAGATAGACTTGCCGTCGCGGTTGATAACTACGCTGCAGTTAGCGCAGGTCTTGGGATTTCTGGGATAATAAAGGGGCTCACAGTCGTATACTACCTCCTTGTGAATATCGATCCAGTTCTTGACTACGCCGAGGGTAGCTATCTGGAACTCGGGAAGAGCGCCGTCCGCTGTGGGTGAAAGGTTAAGCAGGTAGTTTACGCCTGCTGCACGGCATCCCGCAAGGGTACGGATAACGTCTGCAGGAGACTTGTAATTGAAATCCTTATGAGCGATACCCCAATGTGTATTGAGGGTCATGCAGGTCTCACCTGCAAAGTAGAAGGGTCTGCCGTCACGGTCGATAGGCTCGCGGACACCGTTCTGCTCAAAGGTAACTGCATCTATCTCGGGATGGATCGCTCTGCCCAGATTGTGAAGTCCGGTGTTGTTGATAATGATAGCATCGGGCTGATGCTTACGGATAGTACCGTAGAGCTCGTCAAGCTTCCAGTCCTTCTTGGGATGCCACCAGTTACCGTCAAAGAAAAAACCGCCTATCTTGCCGTAGTTGGTGCAGAGAATCTCAATGCTCTTACGGAGGTATTCGAGATATTCATTGTCAAAATCGTCATAGAAGCTCTGCTCGTGCCAGTCGATGGTGGTGTGATAAAGGAAAGGCACCATATCGTGCTTGTGGCAGGCATCAACGAACTCACGCACAAGGTCACGTCCGCAGTTGGGAGCGTGGAGTGAATCAAAGGTAGACATACCCTTGGTATCATAAAGCGCAAAGCCGTCGTGATGACGGGTGGTGAGGTTAACGTACTTACAGCCAACAGCCTTTGCCGCGAGAACTATCTTCTCGGCATCAAAGTCCTTGGCGGTGAACTTTTCGGCAAGCTTTTCATATTCCTTCATATCATGCTTTTCCATGTGGTATACCCACTCGCCTCTGCCCAGCTCTGAGTAGAGACCGTAATGAAGGAACATACCGTAACCTAATTTTTCATATTCTATTACCCTCTGTGTAGGGGTAGGAAAGTTTGCAACGTACATATATTTCTCCTTATACTTGACTTTGATTTAATTATACATTATAATTCATATATATACTATGGATATTTCGCGAAAAAGCATGGAGAATTTATATGATTGAAAGTAATCCTTCCATATTCAATAAAGAAATAGACCGTCTGCATCTGGATATATCCGAGCTATGCTATGCCAAGCTTGACAAAGGGGCTGCATACTCTGACCTTAAGCCTCTGTTTACGAGAGTGTACTGTATCACAAAGGGCGAAGGTACCATAACCTACCGAGGCGGTGAATTGTCTATGACCGAGGGAAATATCTATATACTGCCCACCGGCATCAGAATGAGATACAAGTGCAGTACCCCTTTGGAAAAGCTGTATTTTCATATCAATCTGCTTCAAAGTAACAACAGCGATATGTTCACCACAATGAAGGCTCCCGTATGCATACCAAACAGAGGTGAGGATATAGAGCAGGCTATGTACCTCTTTAACAACAACGATATGTACGCAGTTATGCGTCTTAAAGCGTGGCTGTGGGATATAATATCCATGGGTATGGAGATAGGCGGTACAGAGTTTACACCCGTGCCCAGATATTCCCCCTTGGTGGAGCAGACTATCGCTTATATCGACGAAAATCTGAAATCAGCCCTTACCGCATCAAAAATAGCATCAGACTTATACACCTCCGAGAGCCGTCTGCAAAAGGCGTTCCGTGACGAGATGAAGCAGCCCTTGGGAAAGTACATTTCCGACAGACTTTATTTCACCGCAGAGCAGCAGCTACGTACCACCGACCGTTCTATCAAGGACATTTCCACCGAGCTTGGATACTGTGATCCCTTTTACTTCACAAGATGCTTTACTCAACGATACGGAGTATCTCCAAGTGAATACAGAAAAAGAGTAAAAAATTAAAACAGGAAGCAAAATGCTTCCTGTTATCTTATTTCGGCGTCCTCGGTCTTGACCGTTGCGTCCATAAGGTCCGCAAGGCTCTGAGCCTCCTCGATATCCATCCAGGGGCGCTGGCTGTAGCCTGTACGATCGTTTGGAGATGCCGCGGGATTGTCAAGGAAGGCATCCTTAGAATACTCCGTAGCATCCTGTTTTTTCTTATACATAAAAAACACTCCTATTTGAGATAGGAGTATTTTTTGCAATTATTTATATTCTATACACGCCTTTGCGTCACTCTTCATATCGGGATTAGGATCAAGGCAGTAGAAAGCGTACATAGCCGCACCCATAGCCGCCTCCTCGCCTTTTGCGGGAAGCTTAAGTTCCATACCGAAAAGATTGGTAAGATAGCTTTGAAGCACCTTGTTCTTCTGTACTCCGTTGCCCGAGGCTACAAGGGTGGTCTTATCCCCTGCTCCGCAGAAGCGGTACATATCGTAAAGCTCCTTTGCC
>JAZRQH010000062.1:0-6442 GCA_045649645.1 Eubacteriales bacterium | reverse complement strand
TCGGGGAAGGAAAGGAAAGAAAATCCCTCTCTGCCGTCGAAGATTATATCAGAATAAGCGTTGTCGTTTATAATGATGATATTATACTTCTTTGCGTACTCTATGACCTGGGTATAAACCTCTCTTGTTGCCGCAGCCCCGCAGGGGTTTGAGGGGTAGGAAAGTACAATATATTTTGCCTTTTCAAGAATTTTGGGATCAATAAGATCAAGGCGGGGCATGAAGCCGTATTCCTTGATAAGAGGATAATACTCTACCTTTGCCTCACCGAAATATGCGCCTACTTCAAATGCAGGATAACCGGGATCGGGCAGCAGCACTACGTCGTCCTTGTCGCAGAGTGCCATACCCAGATGACCCATACCCTCCTGACTTCCGTTTACCGCAGTTATCATGTCGGGTGTTATTTCAACACCGAATCTGTCTTTATAATAATCGCATACAGCTTCAAGCAGCTCGTCGCTTTCTCTTAAAGAGTATTTCCAGTTTACGGGCTCCTTTGCCGCCTCAAGTAGAGCGTCGATCACGTGCTTCGGAGGCTCGAAGTCGGGGGTACCGATAAAGAGGTTGTATACTTTGCGTCCCTCGGCTATAAGCTTGTCCTTTTCTGCATTTATCGCCGCAAAGACACCAGTCTTAATACCGTCAAGACGGCTTGCGTGTTTGATATCCATTATGTGTCTCCTTGTGTTTTCATGAAAGTGATTATAGCACAGTTGAGGGAAATATTCAATATTATGGGAAAAGATTTTCAAATCTTCCGCATTGTTGCCGCCAACTAAAAAGGACACCGTTTGGTGTCCTTTTTAGTTGGCGGAGAAGGAGAGATTCGCTCGCTGCGCTACCGCTTGCGACACGCACACGGGCACCAAAACAGTCCACCGGACTGTTTTTCTCGCTTCGCTCCCGCCCTTTTTGAATCTTCCAAATTATTTCACCAACAAAAAAACCACCCTAAAGGATGGTTTTTGTTGGCGGAGAAGGAGAGATTCGAACTCTCGAACGGCTTATGACCGTTACACGATTTCCAATCGTGCGCGCTCGACCAGCTACGCGACTTCTCCATATGCTGCTTCGGTCAGCTGACAGACCTCACAGAGTTATTTAAATGGGCAACCGCGTGACGCGGCTACCCATCTATTATAACATTATTTTTTGATTTGTCAATACCTTTTTTAATTATTTTTCAATAGTTACCACAGAAGCTATATTTTTTCTCTTTATCGCAGTGATGATAGAGGGTAATATCTTCATAAAGGTCTTGTTATTATAGGCAAGCGAGCCGTGGGTCATACGTCTTGCGCAGGAGAAAAGTATCTCCTCTCTTTCCTCATCGTTGAGAGGTCCAAGGAGACTCTGTGCCAGCTTGCAGTCGCGGTCGGTAAGCTTAAGCGTACCGTACTCCTTCTTTAGATAATCACAGAAAAGGGCGTTGGCATAAATCGCCGTATAAATGTTGAACACGGCGTTTTCCTCTTCCTTATCCTTATTACGGCAGTAGTTGGTTATGAGCCACTCGATATCCTCTTTGTTGTACTCACAGCAGAAGGTGTTTTCGTAGAAGAGGTTGAGGAGATAGCTCTTCAGACCCATATATCCGTGGAGCATGGAATGCTCACAGAGAGGGTAGAACATCTCAATAAGGGCGCTGTCCTCTTTTTCGATACGCTTTATCGCCGCCATAATATCGCGGTCAAGGGCGTCGTTGTACACCTTGTTTTGTGTGGAAAGCCTTATTTTCTTGTTTTTTGCGAGGAGTCCCATCATGTCCATGAGATGCATCTTCATAGACTTGACCCTGCTTTGGGAGTTTCTTTCGATTGCCATACCTGTTGAAATTACCTATTGTCCTTGACAATTGCAAAATTAAGTGTTATAATCCTATTAAGTTAATTATACCACGGCAATTTTTTTCTGTCAAGAAATAATTGTTAGTTTTTTAATTAATTAACATAGGGACACGTCTGTTTCTGGGACTCCTGCAAGAGATCGGTGCCATAGGCTGGAAGCACTGTCAGAGAGAGGAAACAGGTACCACCCGAGGTTTAACGGCATAATTTTCAAAATGAGTAAAAAGCTCGGGTGGAACCGTGCGGATAGTTTTGTAATTTTATCCTCACCCCGAAGGCATGATGCCTTTGGGGTGTTTTTATGTTTTGAAATTATCCAATAAATTAGCTTTCGGGCGCTGAGAATAAGTTTCAACTCAGGAAGAATCCCGATTATCGCAGCGGTCCGCGACCGCTTTCATGGAGGAAAAATAATGACAGCTTATGATTTTTTAAGAGAAAAGGAGCTTATCACACGTGAAGTGATAGCGGCAAGTGTCAACGGCGAGGTCGTTGACCTTACCACCGAGATAGCAGAGGGCGCAGAGGTTGTTCCCGTTACCTTTGAGACCATCGAAGGTAAGAAGGTGTTTTGGCATACAGCATCTCACGTGCTTGCACAGGCAGTAAAGAGACTTTATCCCGAGGCAAAGCTTGCCATCGGTCCTGCAGTTGATAACGGTTTTTACTATGACATCGACTCTGAGGTTCAGTTCACTCCCGCAGATCTTACCAAGATCGAGGGCGAAATGAAGAAGATCGTTAAGGAGAACCAGAAGCTGGAGAAGTTTGTTCTTCCCCGTGACGAGGCTCTCAAGCTCATGGAAGAGAAGGGCGAGCCCTACAAGGTAGAGCTTATAAACGATCTCCCCGAGGATGCAGTTATCTCCTTCTACAAGCAGGGTGATTTCGTAGACCTTTGCGCAGGTCCTCACCTTTTCAGTACAGGCGCTATCAAGGCATACAAGCTCACCTCCGCTACAGGTGCATACTGGAGAGGCGACTCCAACCGCAAGATGCTTACCCGTATCTACGGTACAGCCTTCCCCAAGAAGGATGAGCTTAACGCTTACCTTGAGCAGGTAGAGGAAGCTAAGAAGCGTGACCATAACAAGCTTGGTCGTGAGCTTGAGCTCTTCACCACAAGCGAGCTTATCGGTCAGGGTCTTCCCATTCTTCTTCCCAAGGGTGCAAGAATCATCCAGCTCCTTCAGAGATTCGTTGAGGACGAGGAGCAGAAGAGAGGTTGGCAGCTTACAAAGACTCCTCTTATGGCTAAGTCCGACCTTTACAAGATCTCCGGTCACTGGGATCACTACCGTGACGGTATGTTCGTTATGGGTGATGCTGAGGATGAATCAAAGGAATGCTTTGCACTTCGTCCTATGACCTGTCCCTTCCAGTATCAGGCTTATCTTAACAGAGCACGCTCCTATAGAGATCTTCCTATCAGACTTAACGAGACCTCCACTCTCTTCCGTAACGAGGACTCCGGCGAGATGCACGGCCTTATCCGTGTAAGACAGTTTACCATTTCCGAGGGTCACCTTATGTGTACTCCCGAGCAGCTTGGGGGCGAGTTCAGAGGATGTCTGGAGCTCTGCGTATTTATGCTCAAGACTCTCGGTCTCTACGAGGACGTAACCTACCGCTTCTCACAGTGGGATCCCTCCAATACAGAAAAGTATATCGGTACTCCCGAGCAGTGGGATGAGGCACAGGGTATAATGAAGAACATCCTTGACGATCTCGGTATCGACTATAAGATCGGTGTCGGCGAGGCTGCATTCTACGGTCCTAAGCTTGATATCCAGATCAAGAACGTTCACGGTAAGGAAGACACACTTATCACCATTCAGATCGACCAGATGCTTGCTGAAAAATTCGGCATGGAATATACCGACCGTGACGGCACAAAGAAGCATCCCTACATCATCCACCGTACCTCCATCGGCTGCTACGAGAGAACTCTTGCCCTTCTTATCGAGAAGTATGCAGGTGCGTTCCCCATGTGGCTTGCACCCGAGCAGGTTCGTATCTTCCCCATTGCAGACAGACACAACGACTATTCTTACGATCTTCGTGACAAGCTCCGTGCTCTGGGTATGCGTGTTGAGGTTGACGACCGTAACGAAAAGGTCGGCTATAAGGTTCGTGAAGCAAGACTCCAGAGAATTCCTTATATGCTCACCATCGGTGACTCCGAGGTAGAGAACAATACAGTTTCCGTCCGTGCAAGAGGTGAAAACGGTGACCTGGGCACTATGGCGGTTGACGAAATGATCGCTAAATTCGTTGAAGAAATCGAAACAAAGAAAATATAAAGGAGTAAAGCGATGATCAGATACAGCAAAGAGACTTTAAGAGACAAGATCTACGCCTGCTGGGTAGGTAAGAACATCGGCGGTACTATGGGCGGTCCTTACGAATACAAGAGACAGCCTCCCAACATTACAGGCTTTACCACTCCCGAGGGTGCAGCTCTTCCCAACGACGACCTTGACCTCCAGATCATCTGGCTCAAGGCTCTTGAGGAGCGTGGTCCCCGTGCCATCACAGGTCAGCTTCTCGGTGAATACTGGCTCAACTTTATTCCCCCTACCTGGAACGAATACGGTATAGGCAAGTCTAACCTTATCATGGGACTTCTTCCCCCTCTTTCGGGTGAATATAAGAACTACTGGAAGGACTCCAACGGTGCCTGGATACGTTCCGAGATCTGGGCTTGCTGTGCTCCCGGTTGCCCCGACATCGCAGTTAAGTATGCGGTAGAGGACGCTATGGTGGACCACGGTATGGCAGAGGGTACCTTTGCAGAGATGTTCACCGCGGCTATCCAGTCTGCAGCATTTGTATGCGACGACATCCGCGAGCTTATAAAGATCGGTCTTTCAAAGATCCCCGCAGACTGCCGTGTGGCTAAGTGTATCAACACCGCAATCGAGATGTACGATAAGGGTGCTGACTGGCACGATGCCCGTAACGCAGTGCTTCGCTGCGACGGTATTGAGGACGTTGACAGTGAGTTTGACGATCAGAGCAGCACTGAGGAAGACGGCTGGTTCCAGTCTCCCTGTAACATCGGCTTCGTTGTAGTAGGTCTTCTCTACGGCGAGGGTGACTTCAAGAAGTCCATGCTCTATGCTATCAACTGCGGCGACGATACCGACTGTACCGCAGCGACTGTTGGTGCGCTTCTCGGTATCATGGGCGGTATGGCAGCTATTCCCGAGGACTGGAAGGATCATATCGGTGACAACATCATCACAGTTGCCATTAACAGAGGTGACATATGGGGTATCGTTAATACCTGTACAGACCTTACCGATCGTATTATGAAGCTTGCTCCCGAGATGCTCCGTGCCAACAGAGCAAATCTCGAGATCGTAGAGGGCGAGTCCGACCTTACAGAGGTGGATATCCCCGCACTTTCAGATACCAGAGTTGCAAAGAAGCTCTATGACCGTTCTCCCTGGTCTTACGACGTTGAGTTCGTTCATACTCAGGTAAGAGTAAGCTTTGACAGTGAGCCTGTTATCAAGCCTAACGGTACTCTCAAGGGTAAGTTTGTAGTTAAGAGCATTATGCCCGACCCCAGAAACATCGAGTTCAACTGGATACTTCCCGAGGGCTGGAGCGTGGATGCGCCCAAGAGTGTATATCTGCGCCACTGGTACAACCTTCTTAAGGATAAGCCCACCGAGATCGAGTTCACCATCACTGCAGGCGAGCAGGTGGATGCTATGAACCGCATAGTTGTTGAGGCTAAGGCACCCGGCAGACCTACCGTCGGTTACGTGCCCGTTACGGTTCTTGGTTAAAATATGGTAAAAAGCGGACGCAGGTCCGCTTTTTATTATTGACATTCAAATAGTTAGGTGATATAATTAATTTGTATGGTTATGCACAGATTTGCAGGCTGTGTGTGATCGTTTATAGCATTATATCCCGAATAATATATTTTTAAAGGAGAAAAGAAGATGACACAGAATTCAAAGCTCACAAAAGCAGTTTCTGTACTGATCGTTCTTGTGATGTTCGTAGGTCTTTTACCTATGAATGTGTTCGCAACGACATTAGACGTTCTTGACGGCAAGATTTCAGTTACAGATTCTAAAAACACAGGTAGTTTGAGCGGCGATGTTGTTACTGTTACCGCTACTAATAACAGTTATTTTGGTTCCACTACCAACAACATCGAAATTCGCAATGAAACAACCGAAAAAGCAAACGTATCCTTTACTTACGTTGTAAGCGGTATCGGTACCGGTGACAGCGCAAAGTTCAACGGAGCAAGCGTTGCTAACGGTACTTATACTTATACCGGTACCCTTGACGCTGATGCATACGTTACTGCCAGTGCAACCTCCTGGGGTAAGGGAACCGTTACTATCAAGTTCAGTAATTTCGAGTATACTGCATTTGCTAATGAATCTAACGTTAGTTTTGATTTTGACAGTACCTTAGGTTCTGTTACCGTAGCAGGCGAAGCTGTAAACAGCGGAGACGTAAAGGCTGTCAGCGGTACAGACGGTGCAGCTCTTGTGGCAACTCCTAACGGCAGCAGCTTCCTCGGCTGGATAAATGCCGAAGGTCAGATCCTTTCCACAGCT
>JAZRQH010000061.1:0-4560 GCA_045649645.1 Eubacteriales bacterium | reverse complement strand
GCAAACTTGGCGCCCACACCCGAGACCGATATAAGAAGCTTGAAGGTCTCAAGCTCATCCTCGTCCGCAAAGCCGTAGAGGTCTACTGCGTCCTCGCTGACCTTCATATATGTAAAGAGCTTCACCTTTTCTCCTACCTTGTCCGATATCTTGCCTAAGGTGTTTCCCGATATCAGCAATTTATATCCTACTCCGCCGCAGTCTATGACAGCCACCGTCATATCGCAGAGTACCAGTTCTCCGTTAAGATGGTATAACATAAAAATTTCTCCTAAACGTTGTTGTAATAATCCTTAAGTCTGCTGCCGCCTGTATGGGCGTTACATACCGCTATCGCCAGCGCGTCGGCGGTGTCATCGGGCTTGGGGATTTTCTTAAGCCCTAAAAGGGTGGTCACCATACTCTGCACCTGCTGCTTTTCCGCTCTGCCGTAGCCTACCACCGCCTGCTTGACCTGCAAAGGGGTGTATTCGTTTATACGGACGTGATTGTTGCGGGCGGCAAGGAGTATAACTCCTCTTGCCTCGGCAACCTGTATAGCAGTCTTCTGGTTAGAATTGAAGAACAGCTCCTCTATTGCCATCTCCTCGGGGTGATAGGTCTGTATAAGGGTGTTCATATCGGCATAAATGGTAGCCAGTCTGTCCTCGGGCGGAGTGTGTGCGGGGGTGGTTATTGCACCGTAATCAAGCACGTGGAACTTGCCCCTGGAATAGTCGATCAGCCCGTAGCCTACTATGGCTATACCGGGGTCGATACCCAATATTATCACTGCCTCACCTCCGCAAAGTACTATTATCGCATTATATTAATATATTATATCATAATATAATACTTAAGTCAAATAATAACGTATTTATTTTATTGTTTTTTTGTAAATAATCTTTATTAGTTCACAGTTAGATGGTATAATAATCTATATTATAATTTCAGGATGTAAAATATGGATATAATCAAGTTCAAGGTGGGGGATATTCTCGTTATGAAAAAGAAGCACCCCTGCGGCGGGGATAGCTTTAAGGTCCTTAGGACAGGCTCGGATATCAGAGTGGAATGTACCCACTGCAAAAGGGATATGACCCTTCCCCGTGAAAAAATGGAAAAAAACATAAAGGCGGTAAGACATGAAGACTAAATTCAGAGAAAACGCGCCCTTTCTGGCAGCGGCGTTTTTGATACCTCTCTTTCTGATGGCGGCAGTCCACGCCTGCATCGGAGTGTGGCCCTTTGGTGAGAGATCTATACTGGTGCTTGACCTGAACGGTCAGTACGTATATTACTTCGAAGCCCTCAAAAACAAGCTCTGGGGTGACGGAAGCCTGTTCTACACCTGGTCAAGAGCTCTGGGCGGTGAGTTTATGGGCATATTTGCCTACTACGTAGCAAGCCCCTTTGCCCTTATTCCCGCATTCTTTGCCGACGGCTTTATGACCGAGGGTCTTATCACGATGATCCTCTTAAAAACAGGTCTCAGCGGCGCTACTATGGCGTTCTACCTTGACCGCACAGCCAAGGGAGACCGTATCAAGTCTGTTATAATCTCGACTATGTACGCTATGTCCTCCTATGCGGTGGTACAGGCGCACAACACTATGTGGATAGACGCTCTTATCTATCTCCCTCTCCTGACATACGCTCTTGAAAGCCTTATAACTAAGGGTCGCTTCAAGCTCTACGTTATCATACTGACTTTGACCCTCACAGCCAACTATTATATCGGCTTTATGATATGTATCTACGTTGTGCTGTACTCGCTGTATTATTACGTCGCCCATAACGAAAATAACGAAAACAACTTCTACTACGAGGACAATCACCTGCCTAAATCCATACTCCGTGTAGGCGGCGCATCCGCTCTTGCCGGCGTTATGTCCGCATGGGTGCTTATGCCTGCGTACTATTCACTCACCTTCGGTAAAACCACCTTTACGGACCCCAGCTTCTTCCCCGAGCTTAACTTCGATCCGCTGGATATGCTGTCCAAGTTCTTTATCGGCTCCTACGATACCGTTGAGCCCTCGGGACTTCCCTTTATCTACTGCGGAACACTGATGCTCATACTCCTGCCCCTCTACTTCTTCTCAAGCAGATTCAGCGCGAGAAAGAAGATCTGCGCAGGTCTGATCCTTACCGTGTTCTGCGTTTCCTTCTCGATCTCCACCCTTGACGTGGTATGGCACGGCTTCCAGTATCCCAACTGGCTCAACTACCGTTACAGCTTTATATTTATTTTCCTTTGTCTCATCTTCTCTCACCGAGTACTGTGTGAGCTTGAGCATATCAATTTCCGTAAGGTAGCGGTAGTTACCCTTACGGTAATACTCGTATGCTTTATCATAAAGAACTTCGGCTATGAGCATTTCGACACTCCCGCAGTTGTAGGTACCTTTGTCTGCTGCGTTGCCATTATCCTGGCTCTCCATGCAGTAAAATACGGCTATCTTGAGCGCGGCGGCGTGCTTATACTCTGCGTTATCATTATGGTAGAGGCATTCTCGGGAGGACTTCTCAACACCAACGGTCTTGACGAGGACGTTTATATCAGCTCAAGAGCCTCCTACAACGACTTTATGAACCGTGTCGGTCCTCTTACCGAGTCTGTACAGGCTCAGGACAAGTCCTTCTACCGTATGGAAAAGACTGTACACCGCAAGACCAACGACAACCTTGCTCTTGATATAAGAGGCCTTTCCAACTCTACGTCCACCCTTCACGAGGCACAGATAGAATTCCTCAATCAGATGGGTTATTCCTCAAAATCTCACTGGTCCAAGTATCTCGGCGGTACTCCCGTGGCGGATTCGCTGCTTGGTCTCAAATATATTATCGCAGATAAGGAGCTTGATACTGAGCTCTTTGAGGTGTTCGAAGAGGATGAGGAAAACAACCTCACCGCTTACTATAACCCCTATGCCCTTCCCGTAGCCTACGGCGTTTCCTCGGGTATAAAGGACGTTAAGTTCGATTCATTTGAAACTCCATTTGACCGCATGAATACTATGGTTGCGGCTATGACAGGCGCACCCGAGGCAATAGAGCTCTTCAAGGAAATACCCTTAGAGGACACCGAGACCGATAACCTTACCAGCTCCTTTGTTGACAGTCATATCAAGTATGTTCCCACCGACAAGTCGGATACCGCCCGCATCACCTTCAAGATAACCGCGGTAAACGACGATATGATATATATGTATATCCCCGCAAACTATCATTCCGAGGCTAACCTGACCGTAAACTCATACTCCAAGGGAACCTACTTCGGAAACGAGACCACACGTATAGTTGAGTTGGGAAGCTACAGCAAGGGTACCACCCTCTTTGTGACCCTGACTCTCACCGAGGACGACCTCTATATCCTCAATAACGCTACACAGTATTTCTACTATCTGGACAAGGAGCTTTATAAAGAGACTATGACCGCGCTGGGTGACAGCCCCTTCAATATCACCGAGCATTCGGATACTCTTCTCAAGGGTGATATCAACGTACAGGAGGGGGATGATCTCCTCTTTACCACCATTCCCTACGACGAGGGCTGGAGAGTAAAGATAGACGGCAAAAAGGCAGAGCTTATAAAGACCGCCGACGCTCTTATAGCGGTTCGTATCACCTCGGGTGAGCACGACGTTGAGTTCAGATATCTGCCAAACAACTTCGTTATGGGTATCACCTTAAGCGTTATCGGCTTTATTGCCTTTGGCGCGGTATGGGTGATATATGATAAAAACAGAAAGAAAAGAGCTCAAAACTGGCTTCAATCGGTTGACATAAACGGCTGATTGATATATAATATAATTTAACACTAATATACACATAAAGGATCTTTTTGAAAATGGCAAACGACAAGAAATTAGTTGAAGAAATAACCTCTATGGATGAGGATTTTGCCCAGTGGTATACGGATATCGTAAAGAAGGCTGACCTCATCGACTACTCCTCTGTTAAGGGTTGTATGATCATCCGTCCCTACGGCTACGCTATCTGGGAAAACATCCAGCACATCCTTGACACCCGCTTTAAGGAAACAGGCCACGAGAACGTATGCATGCCTATGTTCATTCCCGAAAGCCTGCTCAACAAGGAGAAGGATCACGTTGCGGGCTTTGCTCCCGAGGTTGCATGGGTAACCCACGGCGGCAGCGAAAAGCTTCAGGAAAGACTCTGTGTAAGACCTACCTCCGAGACCCTTTTCTGTGAGCATTACGCTAACATTATCAAGTCCTACAGAGACCTGCCCAAGCTCTACAACCAGTGGTGCAGCGTTGTAAGATGGGAAAAGACTACCCGTCCCTTCCTTCGTTCAAGAGAATTCCTCTGGCAGGAGGGTCACACAATGCACGCGACCGCAGAAGAGGCAGAGGCAGAAACAGTACAGATGCTTAACGTTTACGCCGACTTCTACGAAAAGGATCTCTGCATCCCCGTAATAAAGGGTCAGAAGACCGATAAGGAAAAGTTTGCAGGCGCTAAGGCCACCTACACCGTTGAGGCTCTTATGCACGACGGTAAGGCTCTTCAGGGCGGTACAAGCCACAACTTCGGCTCCGGCTTTGCTGAAGC
>JAZRQH010000060.1:0-7116 GCA_045649645.1 Eubacteriales bacterium | reverse complement strand
CCAAAGATACCTGCCTTTAAGCTGATATCATCCTTGGTCAATCCCATCTTCTGAAGAGTCTCGGCAATATACATTGCATAAGAGGGTGTACAGCAAAGAACTGTTGAACCGAAATCCTGAAGAATGGTTATCTGTCTCTGCGTGTTACCTGATGATACGGGGATGGTGGTACAGCCAACCTTATGGGAGCCACCGTGGATTCCAAGACCGCCTGTAAAGAGACCGTATCCGTAGGATACGTGTATCTTATCACTCTTATCCGCGCCTGCGGCGGTAAGCGCCCTTGCACAGATAGTGTCCCATATATCAAGGTCGTTCTGTGTGTAGCCTACCACGATCTGTTTGCCTGTTGTACCGCTGGAGGCATGAAGTCTTACAACGTCATCCATAGGCACTGCAAAAAGTCCGTAGGGGTAAGTGTCGCGAAGATCCTGCTTACAGGTAAAGGGCAGCTTACGCAGATCCTCTATACCGCGGATGTCCTCGGGCTTTACTCCTTTTTCGTCCATCATAGCACGGTAATAGGGCACGTTATCATAAACACGCTTTACAGTGCTTATCAATCTTTCGTTCTGTATTTTTGTTATTTCTTCCCTTGATGCTGTTTCAATCTCGGGCTGATAGTACTTTTCCAAAAGGGACCAACTCCTTAACTGTTATATCCAAGCTCAAATGCCTTTTTGTTAAGCTCTACAAACGCAGGCTTAACGCTGCTCTCGATGGCAGCGATCCACTTATCAACAGAAATATCCATATGCTTTGCAAGTCTGCCGAGAAGGACGATATTTACCGCCTTGGAGGAGCCAGCCTCGTTAGCAAGGGACAGTGCGTCGATCTTATCAACGTTCACACCCTTACCCTCAAGCTCGCAAAGTATCTCAGCAGGGTACTCGGCCGCGCCGATAATTACGGGCATAGGATCTATCTGCTGAGTATTGACAACAAGTGTGCCGTTTTCCTTAAGACAGCTTACGTATCTTGCACCTTCAAGCTTCTCGAAGGAAATTATATAATCTGCCTCTCCCTTGTCAATAATAGGAGAGTATACCTTATCACCAAAACGCACGTAGGTTACAACAGAACCGCCGCGCTGGCTCATACCGTGAACCTCGGATACCTTAACGTCATAGCCCTCGCCGCAAAGAAGCTTGCCGAGAAGCTTACTTGCAAGAAGGGATCCCTGTCCGCCGACACCGACGATCATTATATTAGTAGTTTTCATTATTATTCACCCTGCCTTTCAAAAGCATCAAAGTGACAGAGCTGCTCACATACGCCGCAGCCTACACAAAGTGTAGCGTCTATCTCTGCCTTGCCGTCATGCATGCTTATTGCAGGACAACCGAACTTCATACAAGCCTTACAGCTTCTGCACTTATCCTTATTTACTACAAGGGGCTTCTGAGCCTTAACGTATTTAAGCAGAACACAAGGTCTGCGGGAGATGATCACAGAAGGCTCCTCTGCGGCAAGCTCTTCCTTAAGTACACGGTCACATTCCTTAAGATCATAAGGATCAACAACCGTAACTCTCTTGATACCGAGAGCGTAACAAAGTGCTTCAAGATCAACCTTTGAAGCAACGTCACCCTTGAGGTTATAACCTGTTGTGGGGTTCTGCTGGTGTCCTGTCATACCGGTGATGGAGTTATCAAGGATGATAGTTGTCGTATTGGAAGCATTGTAGCTTACGTTAACAAGACCTGTCATACCCGAATGCATAAAGGTAGAGTCACCGATAACAGCAACAGTCTTCTTCTCCGCTTCAGCGCCCTGAGCCTTATTAAAGCCGTGAGCCGCGGTGATGGAGCCGCCCATGCAGAGCGTAGAATCCATTGCATTGAGAGGAGGCATAGCGCCGAGGGTGTAGCATCCGATATCACCCATAACGTTGCACTTGTTCTTTGCAAGAGTGTAATACATACCTCTGTGAGGACAGCCTGCGCACATCATAGGAGGACGCACGGGGATAGCTGTATCAAGGGTTATGTAAACGTTTTCGGTAAGCTCAAGAGCCTTTGCGACGGTAGCCTGTGTAAACTCTCCAAGATATCCGAAGAGCTCCTTGCCTACTACGTCAACACCGATCGTCTTACAGTGATTTTCTATAATGGGATCAAGCTCCTCAACAACAATAACACGCTTAACAGAAGCAGCAAAATCCTTGATCTTCTGTACAGGCATGGGGTTGAGCATGCCGAGCTTAAGTACGGGGTACTTGTCACCAACTACCTCTTTTACATACTGATAGCCTGAACCGGATGTAATAATACCGATAGCATTATCACTACCCTCATCAACACGGTTGATATCATCGGTTTCGGCAAATGCGGTAAGATCAAGTGTTCTCTGCTCTACAACAGGATGACGCTTGATAGCGTTACCGGGCATCATAATATACTTTGCGCCGTTCTTTTCGTACTTCTTGTCCTCAGGCATATTGCGCTCACCAAGCTCAACGATGCTCTGAGAATGAGCGATACGTGTTACTGTACGGAAGATAACAGGGGTATCAAACTTCTCGGAAATTTCGTATGCCTTCTTAATAAACTTAATTGTCTCGGCAGAATCGCAAGCCTCTATCATAGGCACCTTTGCACCTATAGCGTAGTGACGGCTGTCCTGCTCGTTCTGAGAGGAGTGCATACCGGGGTCGTCTGCAACACAGATGATAAGACCCGCATTAACACCGGTATAAGACATTGTAAAGAGGGGGTCAGCCGCAACGTTAAGACCAACGTGCTTCATGGCACAAGCAGAACGCTTGCCGCCAAGACAAGCACCAAAGGCAACCTCCATTGCTACTTTTTCGTTAGGCGCCCACTCTGCATAAATTTCATCGTACAACGCTGCAAACTCTGTGATCTCGGTACTGGGTGTACCGGGATAGCTGGACACAACAGAGCATCCTGCCTCCCAAAGACCTCTGGCAACTGCGGCGTTGCCTATCATTAATTCCTTAGACATAATATATAAACCTTCTTTGATTAATTTTCTGACTGATTTCTAAGATCAACTATTCTTCTTGCCTTACCCTCGTAACGCTTGATAGACTTGGGAGCAACAAGAACTACCTTTGCGGAGATACCGAGAACTGTCTTGAGCTTATTGACAGCAAGCTGGCGAAGAGCGTCAAGCTTACCGTAGTCGACAAGAAGCTCCGCGTCTGTAAGCTCAATGCGTACCTCAAGGTAATCTGTATAGTTCTTACGGGTAAGAACAAGCTCGTAATGAGGAGAGATTCCCTCGATATTTGCCATAACGCTTTCGATCTGTGAGGGGAATACGTTAACACCTCTGATCTTAAGCATATCGTCGCTTCTGCCGCTTACCTTGTCCATACGGGCATGGGTTCTGCCGCACTTACATTCATCATACGTAAGCTTGGTGATATCCTTGGTTCTATAACGGAGCATGGGGATACCCTCTTTGGTAAGAGTAGTGATTACAAGCTCACCGTACTCACCCTCGCCCTTGCGTTCACCTGTTTCGCTGTTGATGATCTCGGGAAGGAAATGATCCTCAGCAAAGTGGAGACCGCAACGGTACTGACACTCACCCGAAACACCGGGACCCATAAGCTCACTCATACCGTAGTTATCGGTGGAGAAAAGACCGAAGCCCTTCTCTATCTTATCACGGAGCTCGTTGGTACAGCCCTCAGAACCGAAAAGACCTATACGAAGATTAAGCTCATCGTTTGTAATACCCATCTCGTGGGCAACCTCGCTCATATACATTGCATAAGAGGGGGTCGAAACAAGCACGGAAGCACCAAAGTCCTTAAGGATCATAGCCTGCTTTTCGGTGTTACCGGAGGAAATCGGAATAACCGAGCAGCCGATCTTTTCAAGACCGTAGTGAAGACCCAGTGCACCAGTAAAGAGACCGTAGCCAAAGGATATCTGCGCTACGTCCTCATCTGTAACGCCTACTGCCATACACAGACGTGCAACACAGTCGCTCCAGTTGTTGATATCGTTCTTGGTATAACCTACGACGGTAGGCTTGCCTGTAGTACCGCTACTTGCATGGATACGCACGATATTCTTAAGAGGCTGCGCAAAGAGACCGTAGGGATAGTTATCTCTGATATCACTCTTGTTAGTATAAGGTATGTACTGGATATCGGACAGACTCTTGATCTTCTCCGCTGTAACACCCGCCTCCCCTAAACGCTTAGCGTAAAAGGGGACGTTTTTGATACAGTAATCAACAATATACTTTAATCTTTCAAGCTGTAATTCCTCGATCTTCTTACGAGGCATTGTTTCTATATCTTTCTGAAAAAACATGATAGAACCTTCCTGTTTTTTTATTATCTTTATTTATGTTAAGAAAATGTTTTACACTGAATGTTTAACAAAATATTATTGAATAATCTATACGACACGTATAAAATATATCCGAAAGGATGATGTTAAAATGATTATTGACTTCCATACCCACAATTTTCCTGACAAGATAGCCGCATCTGTAATCGCAAAGTTAGAAGCATCGGGAAACATGAAGGCGTCCACCGACGGCACACTTGCCGGACTGAAGAAGTCCATGAAGGAAGCAGGTATAGATATATCGGTAGTGTTACCTGTTATGACGTCTCCCAAGCAGTTTGAATCGGTAAACCGTTATGCAGCTGAAACCAACGGCAAGGACGGTATAATTTCTTTTGGCGGTATTCATCCCGACTGTGAGGATGTTGAGGAAAAGCTCGATTACATCAAAAGTCTTGGTCTGCTCGGAATAAAGATACATCCCGACTACCAAGGGGTATATATAGATGATGAAAGATATATCCGCATCATCCGTCACGCAGTAAATATCGGCCTGTACGTCACTACTCATGCAGGATTTGACCCCGCATTTCCTGAATGTATACGTTGCACGCCCGAAAGAACCCTCAACATGCTTGACAAGGTTTACGGCGGAAAGGATCCTACAGAGCCTCGTATAATCCTTGCACATCTGGGAAGCCTAGATGAAACGGATAAGGTCATTGAAATGATCGCTGGTAAGAACCTTTATCTAGACACTGCCGTAATGCTCGACCGCCTGCCCGAAGATAAGATACTTCATCTTATCCGTAAGCACGGAGCCGAGAAAATACTCTTTGCAACAGACAGCCCTTGGGCGGATCAGACAAAGTTTGTAAAAGTAATAAACAGCCTTGATTTGACGCCGGAAGAACGGGATCTTATCACCTATAAAAACGCAATAATTATGCTAAAAAACTATTAAGCGCATTTTAAAATAATTATTGCAATTATATCACACAGCGTCATATTTTGCAACACTTTTACAACATTTTCTTAACAAATATGCAAAATATTTTTTAAGAGATAAACTCTTGACAAATATGCCGCTGTGTGGTAATATACTTGTGTTGTTCGCACAACATAATTTAATACGAGGGTTATCGAAGCGGGGACGAGCACGAGCGCCGACAGTGTCGGATGCAGCGAGTGTGAGGAGTGGCCGTGGTCGACGATTGACAAGCAAATCCTTTTGCGCAGTCAGAGTCGGGTACCACAACAGGACATAACGAGGCGGAGCCGTAAGATATTCTCTGTCAAACAACTACAACTTAATATTGTCACACACGGAGGGTTATCGAAGCGGTCATAACGAGGCGGTCTTGAAAACCGTTTGGGTTCACGCCCACGTGGGTTCGAATCCCACACCCTCCGCCAAAAAAACGACAGGTTTCGACCTGTCGTTTTTTTATCCAAGCCGCAGCTATGTGGGAGTTCGAATTCATACGCAAAACTGCCGCAAATTATTGTGTCAACCGATAAGATACTACCAACTTTTTGCAAAACCATTGTCGAAAACAATAATATATTATATAATACCAACACAAGGAGGTGGTCCGTGTGGAAAAGATAGGCACCATTATACGGGATCATAGAATAGCTCAAGGACTAACCCAAGAAGAACTTGGTGCAAAAGTATTTGTTAGCAAACAGGCTATTTCAAAATGGGAAACAGGTAAAACTCTCCCAGACATTGAAACGGTTAGAAAACTTTGTGATATTTTGGAAATAAGTAAAGACAAAATTTTAGGCGGCTCGATAGAAGAAACGAATAAAAGCCGTAAGTGGCTGAAAGTAGTTACCATTATTTCTGTATTAAGTATTTTGGTTGCAACGTTTTTTGGATTGGGTGGATTTGACTATATAGACCGTCACACGCAATCGGGAGTTGCGTACGTATCTGTATTTTGGGACGGCGAATTGCTCTCAACTGACGAATATAAGTTGACAAGCGATCTTAACTTTGAGGATTTCAAGAATGGCTATAAATCCGATATCGACTACGGGGAAATACGCGGAACAATAAACATTTCTGATAAGTATGAGATAGCGTTTGGATTTGTAAATACAAATAACTGGCATAATATTCACATTCGTTTAGATATAGAAAAGCAAAACGGTCAACTTGCAGTCAAGCAAACTATTACTTACGAAACAGATAACAAAGTTTATGAGGTTATAGTAACTGAGGATACTTCAACTGACAATAAAGCGTCAGTTTACCGAGATGGCGTATAGTTTTGTCCCACTAAGTCAAAAACGCCCCAAAAATAACTTTGCACCCCTTACCATAAAGGGGTGCATTTGTATTTAAAAAAGATTAGTCTTCAGAAAAAAGAAGCGACAGCCTCGGCTGTCGCTTTATCATTATCCGTATTTAATTACTCAGCGTCTTCTAAAAGAGACACAACGTACTCCTCAAACTTACAAAGCATCTGAGCAACCTGCATTCTGGTCGCCTGACCTGTAGGTGCGAGGGTCGTTTCGCTTGTACCGCTGATGATACCGTTTTCTACCGCCCAAAGCATAGACTCGGTTGCCCAAGGTGCGATCTTTTCAACATCGGTGAACTTTGTATCAAACTCGGTGGTAGGTGCTACATAGAGACCGTCCGCCTTGATCGTATTTGCAAAGAGAGCAGCTGCCTCCTGTCTTGTCAGAGGCTTGTTAGGCGAGAAGGTGGGATCTGACGTACCGTTGGTGATACCGTTTTCATATGCCCAAGATACCGCACCGTAGTACCAATGGTTAGGCTTGACATCGGTGAAGTTATCGCAAGCGTACTCGGATGTGTCAACACCCC
>JAZRQH010000059.1:0-3366 GCA_045649645.1 Eubacteriales bacterium | reverse complement strand
CCGTATGGATGAGGTGTCCCGCAGCTTTATCGGTATGGATAAGGTAACGCTTAAGCTTTCGGCAAAGCAGATATTGACTCTGCTTTTAGAATCATAATAATTTAAGGACAGATATATGAACTTTAACTCACTTGAGTATCTACTGTTTTTACCAATAACTCTGATACTTTACTTTATACTTCCTAAGAAGATAAAGAACCCCGTATTACTTATAGCCAGCTTCTATTTTTATATGAACTGGGAGCCTGTGTATGGGCTTTTGATGCTGTTTTCTATTGCGGCTACCTATCTGTGCGGTATTTTGGTATCTAAGCAGGCTTTGGGCAAAAAGAAGCTGTGGCTTGTGCTGTGTCTTGTTATCAACTTAGGTATACTTTTT
Organism: Eubacteriales bacterium; assembly: GCA_045649645.1. Classification (GTDB taxonomy): domain Bacteria; phylum Bacillota; class Clostridia; order Oscillospirales; family CAG-272; genus RGIG7300. The sequence goes on along the minus strand of JAZRQH010000059.1, from coordinate 2,987 downwards.
GTATTCAAGTATTTCAACTTCTTTACCGACACCGTAGGAAGCCTTATAGGCAGGGAGCTTGTTTCCATAAACGTACTGCTTCCCGTGGGTATATCCTTCTATACCTTCCAGGCTCTTGGCTATACAATTGACGTGTACCGCGGAGACATTGAGGCAGAGAAGAACTTTGTAGATTACGCGCTCTTTGTATCCTTCTTCCCTCAGCTTGTGGCGGGTCCCATCGAGAGAACGGGGAACATCGTCCCTCAGCTCAAGGTGACTCATAAGTTTAAATTTGCCAACCTCCGCGACGGTTTTCTGCTTATCCTTTGGGGTATGATGAAGAAGGTGCTTATAGCCGATAACCTTGCAGTCATAGTAAACACGGTATATAACGACGTTCATTCTCATACCGGAATGCAGATGATCTTTGCTACCTTCTGCTTTGCTTTCCAGATCTACTGTGATTTCTCGGCATATTCGGATATAGCACGCGGTTCTGCCCGTATTATGGGTATCGAGCTTATGCGTAATTTCGACTGTCCCTACAGAGCTCAGTCTATTAAGGAATTCTGGCGCCGTTGGCATATATCCCTTTCCACCTGGTTCAAGGACTATCTCTATTTCCCTCTGGGCGGAAGCCGCTGCAGTAAACTTAGACAGTGCTTTAACCTGATGGTAGTATTCCTTGTGAGCGGTCTCTGGCACGGTGCTGCTATGACCTACGTTATATGGGGTATAATGCACGGAGCATATCAGATAATCGGTCTGCTTATGACACCTCTCAAAAAGAAGGTATATAAGCTTATTCCGGAAAAGAATTTTATTCTTGTTATATTCCGTACCGTAGCTACCTTTATACTCGTAAACCTGGCATGGATCCTCTTCAGAGCCAACAGCCTGTCTGATGCCGCCTATATTTTTAAGAGTATTTTTACAATAGACAAGATATTCCCCCTGGCATTCGGCACTCTCGGACTTTCCCGCAAGATGCTCACAGTTATGGGAATAGCAGTAGTGATACTCTATACCGTAGACGTTATCAATTCAAAGAAGCCGATCGCTGATGCGATAAACAAGACTATATTCCTGAGATATCTTATATACGTTATCATCCTCCTTGCCATATTTATCTTCGGATATTACGGCGCAGGCTTTGATCCTCAGGACTTTGTATACTTTCAGTTTTAGACGGATAAATTTTATCCGTCTAAATTTTTTTGAGAAACACTTGAATTTTTCCTGTCTTTGGTATATACTATATACAAAGGGAGTAGTCGGCATCGGTTTCCGATGTGATGAAGTCAACAGCGTTATGCATAACACCTGTGCAAATAGGTCGTTATTCGCGGCGGGTCGGACCCGCCTGGCTCATCTTAATTGGCGAGACTTATCTGTAATTCTTCACAGGTAGGTTATCGTCTTTTTTTAATACTCAGCCTGTGAAAACGAAATGGAGGCATTATTTTGAGTTTTTACGACAAAACGAAAGAGAAAGTTCTGAGTGAGCTTTCCACCGACCCCACAAAGGGTCTCGATCCCAACAGGGTTGCCGCTTTGCAGGAAAAGTACGGCAAGAACAAGCTTAAGGAAAAGAAAAAGAAGTCAACTCTGCAGCGTTTCCTTGACCAGTTCAAGGACGTAATGATACTTATCCTTATAGCTGCAGCCATAGTTTCCTTTACCATCATTTGCGTAGAGGGCAACTGGGGCGAGCTCTTTGAGCCCGCGCTTATTCTGCTTATCGTTATCCTCAACGCCATAATGGGCGTATATCAGGAGGGCAAGGCAGAAAAAGCACTGGATGCATTGAAGAATATGTCAGCACCTCACGCCAGAGTTATCCGCGGCGGCGAGGAGTCTCTTATAGACGCCTGTGAGCTTGTTCCCGGTGATATCATCAAGCTTGAGGCGGGTGACTTTATTCCTGCAGACGCAAGACTGCTTAACTCTGTCAGCCTTAAGAGTGAGGAATCTGCCCTTACGGGTGAGTCTGTTCCTTCCGAGAAGGATGCAGAGGCAGAGGTCAAGGCAGGGGCAGGTGTTGGCGACAGAACAAACATGGTGTTCTCGGGCTGCTCTGTGACCTACGGTACCGCACTTGCTGTTGTTACCGCAACCGGTATGGATACCGAGATGGGTATGATAGCAAACCTGCTTGATTCCGAATCCGAAACACAGACCCCCTTACAGCAGAAGCTTGCTCAGCTTGGTAAGTATCTTGGCATTATGGCTCTTGCAGCCTGTGCAATAGTTTTTGTTGTAGGTCTTTTAAACGACCTTGATCCCCTTCATATATTTATGACTGCAGTTTCTCTTGCGGTGTCCGCTATCCCCGAGGGTCTGCCTGCAATCGTTACCATCGTTCTTTCTATCGGCGTTCAGCGTATGGTTAAGCGTAACGCCCTTATCCGCAGACTCCCCGCAGTTGAGACTCTGGGCAGCGCATCTATCATCTGCTCGGATAAGACGGGTACTCTCACACAGAACCGTATGACGTTGGTCAAGGCTTATCTTGACAACGGTGTGTACGAGGATATCAATGAAAACAACAGCGACGCGGTAAGAGCGCTTCTTATGTACGGAACTCTCTGCTCGGACGGCTCGGTTATATTTACCGAGGGCGGGGAACAGCATATAGGCGACCCCACCGAGACCTCTATAGTCCTTGCCGCTCATAAGAACGGTATGGCAAAGGACTCTCTTAACGAAAAGTATCCCAGAGTTGCGGGTATACCCTTTGACTCCGACAGAAAGCTTATGACCACCGTTAATAATATCGACGGAAAGCTTACCGTTATCGTCAAGGGCGCATTCGATATGATGGCAAAGCGCTGCACAGCGGGTGATCTTGGAAAAGCAAAAGCTTTCACTGAAAGCATGAGCGAAAATGCGCTCAGAGTTCTTGCAATCGGTATAAAGACAATTGATTCTCTTCCCGAGGTGCTCACAAGCGAAGAGATCGAAAAGGACCTTACCTTTATCGGTCTTGTTGGTATGATTGACCC
>JAZRQH010000058.1:0-6240 GCA_045649645.1 Eubacteriales bacterium | reverse complement strand
GCTGATAGAGTAGTATTCTGCAATTCTTGCGCGGAGTCTTGCGGTATCGAGAATGGTACCAGAGCCGATGATACGCTCCTCGGGAATGTCTGTATACTTGTGGAATGCGTAAGTAAGAATGTCAACGGGGTTACTTACAAGTACGTATGTAGCGTCGGGAGCGTACTTTGTAACGTTAGCCGCAAGACCCTTGAGCATATTTACGTTGGTCTGAGCCAGCTCAAGACGGGACTGACCTGCCTTGCGGGGGATACCCGACGTAATAACAACGATATCAGAGCCCTTGGCGTCTGCAAAGGAGCCTGCATAAACCTTTGTGGGGTTGCAGAAGGGAAGACCCTGACGGATATCCAACGCCTCGCCCATTGCCTTCTTTTCGTTGATGTCGATCATTACGATCTCGGATGCGATACCCTTTGCAACCAGGGTATACGCAACTGTGGAGCCTACGCTGCCGGAGCCGATTACTGTTATCTTGTTCATTCTATATACCTCACTATATTGATTTTGTTACAGATGTTGCGTCGGAAATGGTCTTTTCAAGAGCAAGCTTTCCGTACTTATCTACCTCGGCTTTGTTCTTTTCGCCGTGGGTCAGGCATCCTGCGCCGCCGATACAGCCGCCGAGACACGCCATACCTTCGATAAAGTTGGCGTCAAGCACGTTCTTGCTCTTTTTGAGCAGAGCCATCTTGCATGCCTCGATACCGTCACAGGGAATACCCTTGAGATCAAACTCTATATTCTGTTCCTTGAGAGCCTGTGCCACTGCGTCGCAGAGACCTCCCGAACGGGCAAATATTCTTCCGAAATAGGAAGCGTTGTCAAGATAATCCTCACCGAGAGCGGTTATGTCAATATCTCTGCTGTCAAAGAGTGCCTGAAGCTCCTCGAAGGTCATAACGGCGTCAACGTACTCGCGTACGCCCTCAAGCTTTGCTTCACCCTTCTTTGCGGTGCAGGGACCGATGAATACTACCTTTGCGGTAGGATCGGTGGACTTGATGAACTTTGAAAGCTCTGCCATAGGTGAGAGATTGTGGGAGATATGCTCGGCTAACTGCGGGAACGCAGACTTGATATAAGCCACGAAGGCAGGACAGCAGGAGCTGGTCAAAAATCCCTTTTCCGCAAGCTCTCTCGCTTCCTTTTCGGCAACCATATCCGCACCCAGAGCTGCCTCTACAACGGTGTGGAAGCCAAGCTCCTTAAGACCGGTAACTACTTGTCCGGGCTTAGCGTAGGTAAACTGGCTGGAGATAGCGGGTGCTATAACGGCGTATACCTTGTACGCGGTGTTGCCCTTGCTCTTTTTGATAAAGTCTATTACGTTGAGTATATAAGACTTGTCGCTTATAGCGCCGAAAGGACACTGATATACACAGGCACCGCAGGCTATACACTTGTCGTTGTCTATAGCCGCAGCGTTGTTGTCATTGATGGATATCGCCTTGATCTTGCAGGCGTTCTGACAGGGACGCTTACGGTTGACGATGGCAAAGAAGGGACATACCTTTGCACACTGACCGCACTCTACACACTTGGTCTTATCGATGTGGGCTACGTGATTGTGGTCAAAGGATATAGCACCTTTCTTACATACGTCCTCACAGCGGTGAGCCAGACAGCCTCTGCAGGAGTCGGTCACCTCGTATCCTGCCGCGGGACACTCGTCACAGGCGGTTTCTATGACCTCTATAACGTTTGGGTTGGAGCTGTCACCGCCCATAGCAAGCTTGATACGGTCGGCAAGTATAGCTCTTTCCTTGTATACGCAGCAGCGCATGGTAGGTGTCTTACCGGGAACTATCTGCTTTGGAATATCAAACAGCTTCTCGTGGAGTGTATCAGCCCAGGCGTGGCGGGCAACTTCACGAAGAACCTTGTATTTTAAATGCTGTACTTTTGTGTCGAATTTCTTCATAGTACTGGATCTTTCTCCATTTCGTGTGATAATAATATCAAAAACTGTTTTTGAGCGAAGCTAAGCCGCGGCGACTCACCGCTTCCTTCATCATTCACCTTAGAAATAACTTACTTTTATTCTCTTACCCATCTTTTTGAGACAGGCGGAAAGCTCTTCTACAAGATTCATCTTGATATTGAAGTTTATGGGAAGGTCAGGATTCTGGTGGGCAGGGTTTACCGCTCTGCCTACGTAGAAGTTGATGTCGGTAGCCTCCTCAAAGAGCAGACGGCAGATTCTGGACGCACCGTCCTTTTTTAAGCTCCAATGCTCGTAGTTGGCGTTATCGCCGAGATAGTCCTTTGCGTATTCAAGGACGCGGTTGACGGTAATAACACCCTCGGTTACAAGGTCCACTCCCTCAAGCTCTGCTATGGGAGGAATGTCGCTCTTTTCAAAGTTAAGGCTTGCCTTAAGCGGCTTGTTTAAGAACTTTGCCGCAATAGAGGAGGTAGTACCGCCGCATATGATGTGCTTACCTTCCTTAGAGAAGAAGAGGGACATCATACGGTTAGCGTCGTCACGGTTGGAGGGCGGACCGAAGAGCATATTCATGGGCTCGCGCTTTCTTATCCTTACAACGCAGGCGGTAGCATCGTCTCCCGGCTTGTTGCCGTAGAGCTTGTTGCACTCGTCCACAAGCATGGTGGAAAGGGTCTTTGCGGTATAGCCAACAGGAGCAAGAGCCTCCATAAAGGATGCTATCTCCTCGCGCTTCCAGCCGAAATTATAAGCTGTTCCTATACCCGCATGAGGACAGCCGTCGCTCATTGCGATAAAGATATCGTTCTCCTGAAGCGATATGACCGACTTGTATATCTTCTTGCCGCCGATGGTCATCTCGGTCTTGGGATAGTCCCACAGCTCATAGTCACGGATGGCTATAACGTGAGGATTATCATACTGGATGATCTCAGCGGTTTGGTTATTTATTACGTTGATTATGGTAAACGTGGAGTACGCAACGCCTCTTACCGAGCATACCGGCAGGGTAGCTGCGATGGTCTCAACACACTCCTCAAGGCTCAGTCCCTCTGCAAGCATAGTGGATATGATCTTGGAGGTAAGGGTGGAAAGTATACTTGCCTTAACACCGCTTCCCAGACCGTCCGAGAGAACTATAACGGTGGAGCGCTCGGAGGGCTCAACGACGTCGACGTGGTCGCCGCAGAGCTGCTCACCGTAGTGATTTATACTTTTATAGCCGATATCGGCGCACAGATCATTCATCGGTTATAGACTCCTTAAGCTTGGCAAGAGCGATCTTGGTCTCAGCCGCAGTCTCGCCCAGAAGCGAAGCGATCTCCTGTACGATACGCATCTGCTTGTCTACCACGTTGTCGGCAACCTCTATGGTCTGACGGGTCTGATGCTCGCGTCTTTCGCGCTCGGTCTGCTCGTCGGTGATATCACGCATGATGGCGATAAGCATATGAGAGTCCTTGTCGTAGATGACAGACTGTTCTACAAAACGCTTGTACTCGGCAAGATATACACGCTCGTTTGACATATTTCTGCCCTTTTGCATTACGTTAACAAAGGGTGTGGGGTCAAGTATACGGATAACCTGATCTCCCAGTATATCCGAGGCTGCTCTTATGTTCATAAGGTTTCTTGCCGCGTCGTTTATCTGCTGAACCTCCAGCTGCTCGTTTACGACTACGATGCCGTTGGGGGTGTTCTTAACGATAGAATCGGAGAAGCTCTCTGCCTTGTCCTTGAGGTAGGGCAGACACATAGATATCTCAGCCTTACCCTGGATGATGGCTATAGCCTTCTCACGGCAGGTGTTGTAACCGCAGGAGCCGCAGTTCAACTCGTGTGCGGGCTTGAACTTACCCATCTGACGAAGCACGCTCTGTATCTCGGTATCCGAGGGAACGGTGTTGCGCTGATCGATGATAGCAAAGCTCTTGTGGAGCTCGGAAAGGTCGGGCTGTGTAACCTCAAAGTCCTTTGTACCCGCATACTTTGCAACGGTGATATAGTCTCTTACCGTTTCGGTATGGTGGTATTTTTCCATAACGGGACCGGCGATACAGCTGCCTACACATGCGGACATCTCGATAAAGCACTTGTGGATGTTACCGCTGATGATGTCCTTGAGCGCGGCTATACAGTTGTCTACGCCGTCAAATGCAAGATAGGTATATCCGGGCATATCCTGCGCCATGGTCTTGAGAACACCGCCGGTGGTAGGGAAGAAGCGTGCTCGGGTTTTATCGTCGTTGTCCATTTCAACGTCAAGAACTACTCCCTCAGCCTCCAGCCACTTTGTCAGCTCTTCGAAGGTAAGCACGGCGTCAACGATACCTTCATAGTATTCGGCCTCGTCCTTCTTTGCAACGCAGGGACCGACAAAGACGGTCTTGGCGTTAGGATATCTGCGCTTGATATCAAGGCAATGAGCCTGCATGGGGGACTTGACGTAAGCCAGATACTGAAGCGCCTGAGGATAGTGCTTCTGTATAAGCAGATTGATAGAATGACAGCAGGAGGATATAACTACGTCACGGTTATCCTCACGGAGCATTCTTTCGTATTCGTTCTTTACAATGGTAGCACCGATAGCGGTCTCCTCAACGTCATAGAAGCCTAACTGCTTGATCGCCTTGCGCATAGTGTTGATGCCTACAGCATCGTAGTTTGCAACAAAGGAGGGAGCTAAGCTTACGATAACCGGATCACCCGACTGCAGAAGAACCTTTACCTTTTCGGTGGAATCAACTATCTCCTTTGCGTCCTGGGGACACACCACGAAGCACTGACCGCAGAGGATACATTCGTTACCTATAATATGAGCCTGGTTGCCCGAAAAGCGTATAGCCTTGACAGGGCAGTTACGGATACATTTATAGCAGTTTTTACAGTTTGATTTTTTTAGGGTCAGACAATTTGCCATTGCTTATTTCCTTTCAAGCTTGGAAAGAACCTGTTCGTTCAGAAACTCAGAAAAATTTTCTTTGGTTATTCCCGTATGTATATCGTCGTCTACCTGAACGGTAACGCCTATACGGTTGCATTTTCCTATACAAAAGCTGCCTGCAAGGGTCACTTCATCCTCAAGATGATGCTCCTCTACCGCCTTCTGCAGCAGCTCTACTATTTCGGGAGCACCCTTGAGATGACAGGAGCTTCCCACGCATATCTGAATTATCATTTATACCTTTGCCTTGATATTAGCTTCAAAAAATTCGGTTACGTTGTCGGGTGTTACAGAGTGGAATTCGTCCTCAACGGTTACGCATACACCCTCCTGACATCTGCCCATACAGAAGGTGCCTGCAAGCTCAACCTTGTCGACGAGACCGTTTGCCGCGATAAGCTCCTGAAGCTGCTCAACTACCTGTCTTGAGCCCTTGATATGGCAAGAGCTGCCGATACATACTGTTACTTTCATGTCTTTTCTCCTATTATATTATATATTATTTTGTTTTACACCAGGATAAAAGGAATTCGCGTTCCTTTTCGTCGCACTTGACCGATTGCGCAGCCGCCACAAGGGGCATCCACGCCTTTACGTACTCAGCGTCGGTGCCTGTCTTTTCACAGAAGAGCTCAAGATATCTCTGGGCACCCGTAATATCGCCTCTCATCCAGAAGAGGAGATAGGTTCTTGCCGCGTCTGCCGAGGCACTGCCTATGCTTGCATGGGACCAGTCGATGATATAGGGAGTACCGTCCTCGCCGATGATAATGTTGGCAGGCTCAAAGTCGCCGTGACAGAGCTTAGAGTGTCTGGGCATAGAATCAAGACGCTCGTAGAGATCGTATCTTGTGTTAGCATCAAGATCGCAGGCGATTATCTTGCGGTTCATGATCTCCTTCTGTCTTGTGAGCAGGGGACAGCTCTTGTTATGAAGGCTGATATGCAGATCAACAAACAGCTCCATATATTCCTTCTTGCGTTCAGGCTCTTCTTCCATAAGCTCCAAGAGAGTCTTGCCCTTGATATATTCGGTGACTATGGTCCACTGACCCTCTATTTCTCTTACCTCGATAAGCTTGGGAGTGTTGAGTCCAGTCTCCTCGATACGGGTAAGATTAAGAGCCTCGTTGAACACGTCCGACTTGGAATATCCGGATACAAACGTCTTTATACATCTGTCCCAATCACGGTATACGGTCTTTTGGTTTCTTACTGCTAATACGTCGTCAAATTTCATTTGCTTTTCCTTTATGCAAGTAATGTAGAGGTTTGGATAAATATAATTATATGTAAAATAAATCCTTCTGTTAATTATATCACAATCTCAATAGAAAATCAATACCAA
>JAZRQH010000057.1:0-16926 GCA_045649645.1 Eubacteriales bacterium | reverse complement strand
ATTATATCATTTTCTACTGTGGCAAAGCCGCCGTCGGTAACAGCACAAAAGATCTCTTTTCCCTCGAGATAAGCGGTAAGGGGACCTCTTTCAAGGGATATAAGCGACTTTATATGTCCCGCTCTTATTCCCATACTGCCGCCACCCTTACCCATGGTGTCGTCACAAACGTTCAGGTGTACCGAGTCACATTCTACGGGCGGTCTCGTTCCGTCCTTTGAAACAATCTTAAGTGTGAGCATAGCTTACCCCTTGAACTTGCGGTAAACGTCGTCGATGGTACCGCTCATAAGGAAGTACTGCTCGGGGATATCGTCACACATACCGCCAAGGATATCCTCTACGCTTGAAACCGTCTTTTCAAGAGGCACGTATGCGCCCTTGTAGCCGGTAAAGCTCTCTGCCACGTGGAAGGGCTGGCTGAAGAATCGCTGAATTCTTCTTGCACGGCGTACAAGGACCTTGTCCTCGTCGCTTAATTCCTCCATACCCAGTATAGCGATAATGTCCTGAAGCTCGTTATACTTCTGAAGGATGCGCTGAACCTCCTTTGCCGCCTTATAGTGGCGGTCTCCCACAAAGTCGGGGGTCAGCATACGGCTGGAGGACTCGAGAGGATCAACTGCGGGATAGATACCCAGCTCCACTATCTTTCTTGAAAGAACGGTAGTGGCATCAAGATGGGAGAAGGTGGTAGCAGGCGCGGGGTCGGTCAGGTCGTCTGCAGGCACGTAAACTGCCTGAACAGAGGTGATAGAGCCGTTACCCGTTGAAACGATACGCTCCTGCAGCTTACCCATCTCGCTTGCAAGGGTAGGCTGATAGCCTACCGCCGAGGGCATACGTCCGAGAAGCGCGGAGACCTCGGAGCCCGCCTGAGTAAATCTGAAGATATTGTCTATAAATAAAAGTGCATCCTTGTGGGAATATTCTCTGAAATATTCTGCCATGGTAAGACCTACAAGCGGAACACGGAGACGTGCGCCTGCGGTCTCGTTCATCTGTCCGAACACAAGAGCGGTCTTGTCAAGAACTCCCGACTCAAGCATTTCGTTATAAAGGTCGTTACCCTCTCGGGAACGCTCGCCGACGCCTGCAAAGACAGAGTATCCGTCGTGCTCGTTTGCAACATTGCGGATAAGCTCCATGATAAGAACTGTCTTGCCTACGCCCGCACCACCGAAGAGACCTATCTTACCACCGCGTACGTAGGGAGTCATAAGGTCGATGACCTTGATACCCGTCTCAAGGATATCCTCGGAAGCAACGATATCGGCAAATCGGGGAGCAGGATGGTGTATAGGCCAATGATTTTGGGACTGTATAGGCTCTTTTTTGTCGATAGGCTCGCCTGTAACGTTGACCATTCTGCCAAGAGTCTCTTCACCTACGGCAATAGTTATGGGTGCGCCCGTATCGGTTGCCATAAGTCCTCGGGACATACCGTCGGTGGACTGCATGGATATACATCTTACCTCACCGTTGCCCAGATGCTGGGAGACCTCAAGTACAAATTTCTCGCCGTCGTGTTCTATGGTAACGGCGTTGAATATATCGGGTATTTCTGTTGGTTCAAACGCAATGTCCACAACGGGACCGGTTATGCGCTGGACCATACCTATAGAACCCTTCATAGGATTTCCTCCGGAAATTAATGAAAAATGAATGATGAATAGTGAATAATGAATAATGATGGGTGAAAACTGTTGCTAAAGCAACAGTTTTCTTCATTTAATTACGCATTCCGAATTCCGAATTACGAATTCGCATTACACGTCTGCCTCCGCAGATGTTTCTATAACGTCAGCGGTGACCGCACTCTGTCTGAGTCGGTTTATCTCGCCCTCAAGTCTTTCGCAATACTCGGTTGCGGTATCAAAGGCAGAACGCATGGTCATAAGGGTCGCCGCCTGAGCACCGATGGCGCTCTCGAGCAGGATCTGATAGACCATAGATCCGAAGACCGACATTGCGGTCCTTGATATCACCGTATCACGGTCGGGAGCAAGAAGCAACCCTGAATCCTCCTCGTCCGCTCTCTTTACCGAAAAAAGCTCGGTCTGAGAGGGCTTTTGGAGCATCATATTAACGTACCTCTGATATATCACAAGCACTCTTGACACCTTACCCTCGCTTCGCCAGAGAGCGATATCGGAAAGCAGTATTCCTGCCTCGTCGTAATCGGGAACGTCGTCGAAGATATATTCCTTTTCTATAGGAATATTCTTTTTGTTAAAGAAGCTCGCCGCCTTCTTACCTACCGTTACAAGAAGGTAGTTGTCCATTTCGCTGATACGCCCGTTTGCATAGTTAAGAAGCTCGGAGTTAAAGCTGCCGCACATTCCCTTGTTTGCCGCCATGACCACCACAAGGGTGGGAGCATCGGGGTCGGCAGCAGCAAGAACGTTTACAAAGCTGGCCTCGTACTTACCGTAGATATTCTCACACTCTCTGCCGTAGGGAGAGAATGCGGAATATATGGAATTCAGCTTTGAAAACTTGACGGTGGATACCGTCTTCATTGCCTTGGTCAGCTTACGTGTGGAGCGTATGCCGCGAAGCTGCTTTTTGAGATTCTGAATAGCGGGCATGATTATTCACCCACTTTATAGCCACCGAGAGCAAATCTCAGCTCGGAAAGAAGCTCGGCATCGGCCTTGGCTCCCGTCTTGAGTTTAGCGCAAAGATCGGCGTGCTCAGATTCAAACCAGGGGAACAGACCCTTTTCGTAGCTGTCCATAAGGTCAAGGGGGGTATCTGCCGCAAAGCCCTCGGAAACAGCGAAAAGCAAAAGTGCCTGCTGCCAGTCCTGTAAGGGCTGATATCTGTTCTGCTTAAGAGCCTCCATAAGCCGTGCGCCCGAATCAAGGGTAGCGCGGGTAGTCTCGTCCACGTCAGAGCCCAGCTGTGTAAAGTCGGCAAGCTCACGGTACTGTGCAAGCTTGGTACGAAGGCTACTTGCCATCTGCTTCATAAGCTTGGTCTGTGCCGCACCGCCTACACGGGATACCGAAAGACCTACGTTGATGGCGGGTCTCTGTCCCTCGTGGAAGAGGTCGGATTCAAGGAATATCTGACCGTCGGTTATAGATATAACGTTTGTGGGAATGTAAGCGGAGATATCACCTGCAAGGGTCTCGATGATAGGCAGAGCGGTTATAGAGCCGCCGCCAAGCTCGGGGGACAGGTGAGCGCTTCGCTCAAGAAGTCTGGAATGGAGATAGAATATATCTCCGGGGTATGCCTCACGTCCTGAGGGACGGTGCAAAAGAAGTGAAAGCTCACGGTAAGCAACCGCGTGCTTTGAAAGATCGTCGTAGATGATAAGCACGTCTCTGCCCGAATACATAAAGTATTCTGCCATAGCGGTACCCGCAAAGGGAGCTATATACTGTGTGGCTGCAGAGCCGGAGGCGGGAGCGGTAACGATGGTGGTATACTCCATAGCTCCGTACTTGGTAAGCTTATCCTTGATATCGGCAATGGTGGTGTCCTTCTGACCTATGGCAACGTAAATACAGATAACGTCCTTGCCCTTCTGATTGATGATAGCGTCAACGGCGATAGCAGACTTACCTGTCTGTCTGTCACCGATAATCAGCTCACGCTGACCGCGACCGATAGGAACAAGAGCATCTATTGCCTTGATACCGGTATGAAGCGGCTTATCTACCGCCGCACGGTCAAGTATGCCGGGTGCCTTACACTCGATGGGTCTCTTTTCGTTGTGATAGATATATCCCTCACCGTCAACGGGGTTGCCTCTGGGGTCAACAACTCTGCCTAAGAGTCCCTCGCCCACGGGAACCGAGGCGATCCTGCCTACACGTCGAACGGGGCTTCCGCTGTCGATATGCTCATATTCACCAAAGATGACACAACCGATACGCTCGGGCTGGATATCAAGCACCATTCCGCGCTCACCGCAGTCAAACTCAACTACCTCGCCGTACATAATGTCGGCAAGACCGTCCATCCAGCATATACCGTCGGATATCTGGATAACACGACCCAGCTGATAGGTACGGATCTCGGGATTGTGGATCCTTGCCTCACTTGCAAATGCGGCATAGACCTCTTCGTAGGTATCCTCGCTTGTAACAGGCTCCTGCTTGACCCTATTGTGATAATGGTATATCTCGTCAAGAACGGTGCCGTCATAGACGGTATCACCTATACGGAGCCTAAGTCCTCCTATAAGGGAAGGATCCTCGCGTACCCAGAGTGATATCTTACCGTTCACAGCGCCCACAAGCTCTGTCGCAGCCTCGTCCACCTTCTTTACGAGAGCCTCGTCAAGGGTGTATGCAGAGGTCAGTGTAACGTAAAGCACGTCGTGACGGCGCAGATATGACATATCGCCGGGTGTGAGCTTTATCATAGACAGGATCTTATCGATCTGCTCTGTTTCCTTTGCCCTAATCTGAGAAAGATAAGGCTCGCGGACAAAGACCTCGGCAACGGAGGTCCTGAGAGTTTCAAAGAATTTTTTTCTTGTTTTCTGAATCATCAGGCGGCGCATTTCCTTGCACTCGCGCTCACCGAAGGCGCGTATGTCTGCAAGCTTATCGTCGGTCTGTTTTTTAGCCGCACTGAGCTCTGCCGTATCCTCGGCAACGTCAGGCTCAAAGGTCGGCTCCTCAAATACAGGAAGCCCCAGCTTATCAAGCTCCTCGGCCTCATCAAGGTCACGCATAATTGCCTGACGGCGGTCTCTGAACATTGCAATGATCTTCTTACCGAAAAACAGAAGGATTATAGCCGCAAGTATCAGAAAGTTTATTATTACAAATTGGATCTTCATAGCTTATCCTTTTACGATTCTGTCCGCAAGCATTACTGCCAGCTCCTCGGAGTGAGCACTTAACTTTGAAAGTATCTCCTTCTCCTCGGCTTCGGTGCGCTCGCGGGCCTCGTCCAGTTTACGAAGTCTGACCTCCTTGGCTGCCTCAACAGCCTTTTTGCGGTCAGAGCTGACCTTCTCCACTCTTTCCTTAATGAGCTTCTTCTCATTGGCCTTGTGCTCTGCTGCCTTTTCGGCAAGCAGCTTTTCGTTTTCGGCAATAAGGCTCTCACGCTCTGCTTTTTTACCCTTTGCCGCCGCTATCTTTTCACGGCGCTTGTCCATTACGGACAGAATAGGCTTAAAGAGCAGATTGTTGAGTATAAGCATCGCAAGGATAAAGCAGATAACGGTCCATATAGTTACCGATATCTGTATCGTCATCGTTCTTAGATCTTACCGAGAAGCATGAAAGCGATAAGAAGACCGTAGATGGTAAGAGCCTCCATAAGCGCCATAGCGATGATAAGAGTGGATCTGATATCCTTTGCGGAATCGGGCTGGCGTGCAATAGCTTCCATAGCCGCCTTTGCGGTCTTACCCTGTCCGAGAGCGGGTGCGATAGTACTTACTGCGATAGCAAGAGCCGCAGCGATTGCGATAAGTCCTTTTGTCATTGTTATATCTCCTTAATAAAAATCTTATTTTTCCGAAGAAAACTGCTCTGCAGTTTTCTTCCTTTAATTACGCATTATTCTAATTCCGTTACTTCGTCTAAATAAATAGCCGTAAGCATTGAGAATACCAGTGCCTGCAAAGCACAGAAAAGAATCGAAAGCACCATCATTACCACAGGCACGCCTATGGGATAGATGTGATAGAGCTGTTCGGTTACCATTTCCTCGCCGTATACGTTACCGAAGATACGAAGAGCAAGGGATGCGGGCTTGATGAATTCGTCAAGCAGTATCAGAGGGAACATAAAGAACATGGGGGAAACAAAGCGCTTGAAATAATGCTTTGCGCCCATCCTGAGCCCCGCATACTGCAGGAATACGAAGGTCGTAAGACCCAGACCCACTGTTACCGATAGGGATGCGGTGGGAGCCTTGGCGTAGGGAGTCAGTCCCACGCCGGGAATAAGACCCGAATAGTTACAGAATATAATAAATGTAAACAGAGTAGCAAGGAACACGAAATATTTTCTTGCCTTTTCCTTACCTAAATTTTCGGTATAGAATTTATCAAGATACTCAACGCCCGTCTCGATCATATTCTGGAACACACCGGGGCGCTCCTTGAGATTCAGTCTTACTATAAGCGAGACGATCGCCATAAGCGCAAGGATTATCCACATGGTCACGACCTCGCCCGTGACGTCAAGAAATCCGAACAGTTTTATTACTACCTCAGACTCATGCCCCATCCTTGTCATCCTCCTTCTTTTGATCGTTGAGCTTTACCAGTTTAGCCGTAAAATAAAACATAGGTATCGTGATACCCAGACATCCGCCCACAAGAAGCCAGGTCTTGTCCCAGGGAGTATACCCGCCGAGAGTAAAAATTATCAGCAGATACCCTATCTGTATGGCAGAGCGTATTATCTGTCCGCCTGTGTACATATCGGGACGCGTCCTCAATAAATATTTTGAGACGGCGTAGTTAAGATATGCCACCGCCGCGCCAAATACAAACGCGATAACGGCACCTACAATATTATTATCCGTAATATCACCTTCTTTATTTATCATAGGAATGTCCTATAAGTCCCATTATACTCTTATTTTTTCTTTTTTCAATAGGTAAATTAAAGTAAATGAAAAAAGTATAAGACACTCTTAAAGAGTGTCTTATACAAGTCTTGTCAATTTTTTCATTTCCTTTGCAAGGCGCTCGTTTATGCCCTTGTATACAAAGCTGCCCTCGTTTGCAACTATCTGCTTGTTGCCCATAACGAGACCTCTCTTCTCTATGGCAAGCTTGTAGCCTGCGGGGAAGGTGAGGCTGTCACAGAGACGTACACAAGGCAGGTATGCCTTGTTGAGCTTCTGAGCTTCTAAGATCTCGCCCTTTTCAAAGAGCTCGTAGATCTTGGCGTTAACTTCGGGAATGATAGCGGACATTGCGGTCATAGAACCTGTACATCCTGCAAGCAGAGCGGGAACAAGCATATCGTCTGTTCCGCAGAATACTGCAAAGTCGGGTCTGATCTCGTCCTTGATGTCAACAAGGTGAGAGATACGCTTAAGGTTCTGGCAGGAATCCTTGATACCGATGATATTCTCGCACTGAAGCAGTCTTTCGTAGGTAGGAATAGAGATCTCACCTGTAAACATAGGAATATTATAAAGCATAATATTGATATCGGGAATTCTCTTGGAAAGACGCACAAAGAACTCCTCAACCTCAAGCTGGGGAAGGGTTATATAATAGGGTACGCATACAACGATACAGTCACAGCCGCACTTTTCCGCATGGCGGGCATAGAGCTCTACTGTATCAAGATTGGTAGCGCAGGCACCTGCGGCAATGCGCTTTCTGCCGTTATTTACCCTTGCACATACCTCAATAAGCTTCATATTCTCTTCGGGAGACATATGCACGAACTCGCCTGTGGTAGCACAGGGGAAGATTCCCGTTATAGGGCTCTTACAGAGAAACTCTACCTCTGCCTCGTATGCTTCCCAGTCGATAGATCCGTCATACTTAAAGGGGGTCATAAGTACGGCGTAGGGACCCTTGGGAATAAAATATTTATCCATTATTAAAATCCTTTCGATTTCAATTCGTAATGCGTAATGCGTAATTAAATGTGGATTTCCGCACATAAGTGCGGAAATCTTCTTTAATTACCAAACCTTAACGGTATATCTCTCTGCAACCTCTTCGTCGATTTCAACGCCAAGGCCGGGAACGTCGGGAATGTTTACGTAACCCTCGGAGTCGATCTGGAAGTGATGCTTAACCAGGTTCTTGGAAAGCACGGTCTCCTGGCTGCAGTACTCAAGGAAGGGAGAGTTGGGAGTAGCCGCGATAAGCTGGAGGGATGCGGACATAAGGATACCTGTCTTGAAGGCGTGGGGGATCATGGGAATACCCTTGAGCATAGCCATATCCATAACCTTCTTGGCAACGGTAATACCGCCGCAACGGCTCATATCGGGCTGAATGATATCGATGTTACAGCCGTTGATAAGCTCGTTGAACTCGTACATTGTACCGAGCTCCTCACCTGCGGAGATGTTTACACAGCTTACGTCCTGTGTCAGTCTCTTATAGAAATCAACCGCATCGGGAAGGAAGGGCTCCTCTACCCAATGAACGTCATATTCGCTGAACTTGTTACAGAGTCTTACCGCCTGCTTGTACTCGGTCCATCTCATACCGATGTCGATCATAAGCTTAGCCTTGTCGCCCATATGCTTACGGCAGAGGCGAACAAGCTCAAGGTCCTTGTCATCGTCGCGGCCAAGAGCACCCCAGCCCCACTTGATTCCTGTGAAGCCCATGGGAAGGTAGGTCTCGCAGATCTTTGCGATCTCCTCCTCGGTCTCGGGCATAAGGATGGAGCAGTATGCCTTGATCTTGTTACGGAAAGCACCGCCGATAAGCTTATGTACAGGCTTACCAAGTGCCTTACCGATGATATCCCAGATAGCGATGTCGATACCCGACATTGCGTGGATAGCGGCAGAACGTCTGCCGTAATAGTAGCTGTAGTTATACATCTTCTGCCAGATCACCTCTACGTCAAAGGGATCCATGCCTATAACTGCATCGCGAAGACCTCTGCAAACCTCGTGGGAAGCAGGAGACTCAACGATAGCCTTCATGATATAGGGAGAGGAGTCGATCTCACCGATACCCTGAATTCCTGTGTCTGTGGTAACTCTTACAACGGCGGTATCCTGGCTACCGTCGCCAATCATTTTAATCTCGGGCTGCTTAACAACCAGTACTTCTACGTCTGTAATAATCATTTGAAACTTAATACCGCCTTTATAATATTATTTCTGCGATTTTCGATATCGTCTATCGCTTGATTTATATCTTCAATTCTGTACTCTGCGCTTACCATAGCCTTGAGGTTAAATTTGCCCTCAGAGGTCCACTTGAGCATAGGCTCCCAAGCCTTGGGGGAACTGCAGGCACCGAATATTGATAACTGCTTGATAATAATGTCTGTTACGGGGAAATCCACCTTGTCATCGTCTGCGGGAATACCGTAGAGGATAACACGTCCGCCGCCGCAGGCACACTTGACTGCCATATCAACGGTAGAGCCGAAGCCTGCCGCGTCTATAGAAACGTCAACGCCGTAGCCGTCGGTCTCTTCAAGCACTCTTGCAAGAAGATCCTCCTTTGTGGGGTCGATATGTACGTCTGCACCGAGAGTAAGAGCAAGGTCGCTACGGTAGCTCTTACGGCAGGAGAGAATTACCTTCTTAGCCCCCTGTATCTTTGCAAGCTGGATATACGCAAGGCCTGCAGGACCTGCACCCTGAACCAGAACTATCTCGCCTTCCTTTACGGGGTGGGCAAGCATAGAGCCGCAGGGGCAAACACAGCTTTCGATTATAGCCGCTTCCTCGTCTGTTACGTTGTCGGGAAGCTTATGCAGATTGGGAGCGGGAACAGCCACATACTCGGAGTATGCTCCGTTATAGGGAGCATAGCCTATCTCACCGCCGTTACAGCAAAATTCGCTGTTGCCCTCCTTACAGTATTTACAGGTCTTACAGCCGATCATAGTATCAACTGTACAACGGTCGCCTAACTTCCAGCCCTCAACGCCCTCGCCTATCTCACAGATGACACCTGCCATCTCGTGACCGAGGATATGGGGAGGCTTGGTAAGAGATATCTTACCCATTATATGATGAATGTCGGTAGCGCAAAGACCTGCCGCCGTTATCTTGAGTATGACCCAACCGGGCTGTACCTCAGGCTTAGGCACGTCTCTGACTTCTACTTTACCTATATCTGTCCAGACTGCTGCTTTCATAGTCGTGTTCCTTTCGATCTTGTTGCTTCAATTATATATTATAACACATTATTTTTCAACCTTTTTTTATATAATATTGACACAAAAGATACTTTAAATGTATAATTGTATTACTAACTTAAGGAGAACGAATATGAAAAGATCCTTCACTCTTATATTGACCCTTGTTTTATTACTTACTGCCTGTGGCGAGGCGGTCAGCTTTACCCCCACCGAAAAGGTAAAGCTCACCTCAACAGACGGCAAGGCTGATTTTATTATAGTCCACCGCGAGGAGGCAGATCAGGATATAGAGGATGCTCTTGCCGCGTTCTGCAAGTCGCTTCGCGAAAAGGAAAATATCGACCGCGTAGAGATCCACGATGACAGCCGTAAGGAAAACCCCAACGTAACTGAGATCCTTGTAGGTGACACCAACAGAAGCGCTTCGCAGACTGCCATAAAGGATCTGCGTGACCGTGAGTTCACCGTTGGCGTGTACGAGGGCAAGTTCGTTATCGCAGGCGGTGACGAGGAAGCCACTCTTGACGCCATAAACCACCTGTATGTGCATTATGATGAGTTTATAGTTGACGGTGAGATCTCTTCCGAAAATAACTATATTCTCAAGTACGATTACAAATACGACAATATCAAATTAGGCGGCACCGACATCTCGGCTTACACCATCGTCTACCCCGATCCCGGCGGAATATATGCCGAAAAGGAAAGCGCCGAAAAATACGCCGCACAAAGACTGGCTCAGCAGATAAGTCAGCTAAGCGGTATCATAGTTCCCTTGGAAAATGTCAAAAACACCGAAGCCGAGCATCAGATAGTTATCGAAAAGGGCGGCGAGGATTATTCTTATTCGGTAAAGACCGAAGGCAAAAAGACAACTGTTACCGCAGACAGCGTTTATGCCTTTACAAAGGCGTTTGACGCTATGCTTGAAAGCGATAATATCCCTAAGAATTTTTCATCCGAGGGTAAGGATCTCTTAAAGGAAAGTAAGAACGATGATTTCGTTTACGTTTCCTACGGTGAGGACAAGGTTTACGGCGACAGCCCCGTTAAATCTATCAAGATAGGTGATGTGGATATCACCGAATACCGTATAATCCACCACGATTTCGGCAAGGGTTATTCGGGCTACGGTATGAACGAGATATACGCCGCTGGACAGCTTCAGAAATATCTCAAGTATGCTCTGGGTGTTGAGCTTGAGCTCGACACAGACGCATCCGAGGCTACCGAATATGAGATACTTATCGGTAACACCGACCGTACAAAGGAGGATACCACCGAGTACGGAATCGAAGAATATATCATCAAGACCGAGGGTAAGAACCTTATTATCACAGGCGGTGAGCAGAGAGGAGCTATCTACGGAGTTTACTCCTTCCTTGAGGAGTATATCGGCTGCCGCTTCTTCTCTGAGGACTGCGAGGTCATCTACAAGGCGGACGAGATAGTTATCCCCTCGGATATCAACGAAAGATACGAGCCTACCCTTGAGTACCGCGACACCAACGACAAGACCTATCAGGGCGGCGAGATAGCCTCCAAGCGTAAGATAAACTCCAGCTTCTGCCGTGCAATGACCTATTTTCAGGGCTCGTCTATCGACTTTGCAGGCGGAGCCTTCGTCCACACCATGGACACGGTATACAACCTTGCCCCCCAGAGCAGCCAGCCCTGCTTCTCAAGTGAGGAGACCTATCAGACCGTTCTTGAAAAGACAAGAAAGATCCTTAAAGCCAGCCCCAATGCCGAGCTTATATCGGTTACTCAGAACGACAATAACAATTCCTGCACCTGCAAGGACTGTACCCTTGTGTACCAAGAGGAGGACAGCCGCGCCGCACCCCTGCTGCGCTTTGTCAACCGTCTTGCCGAGGAGCTCAGTGACGAGTTCCCCAAGATAAAGATACAGACCCTTGCGTATATGTTCTCAAACCAGGCTCCCAAGATAACACGTCCCCACGAGAACGTTATTATAGAGCTCTGCTCCCTTGACGCCTGCTGCGGACATCCTCTCTGTGATCTCAGCTGTCCCACCAACGCCGAGTTCAGAGGTCAGATAGACGATTGGAGTAAACTTACGGATAATCTCTACGTATGGTACTACGTAGTGGAGTTCACAGGCAACGCCAAGGGCGCTCCCTTTATGAACTTCGAGTCGCTTTACGACACGTACACCCTCTTCTATCAGAACAACGTCAAGGGCGTGTTCAACGAAGCCAACATGAACGAGGAAAGCCCCGAGTTCGGAGCTCTGCGCTCATATCTTGTCTCCAAGCTTATGTGGGATCCGGATATGACAAGAGAGGAATATGACACGGCTATACGCGAATTTATCGCCGCATACTACGGTGAAGCTGCCGACGTGGTTGAAGAATACTTCTATATGATGTCTGCCTTTGCCCACGACCGTCACTTTGAACAGTATGCAGGTGCCAACGGTATCATCGATATGAATCAGTTCACTCAGACCGTAGGCGAGGTCTCTGACTGGATGGATACCTTAAACAAGTTCGAATACGAAAGATCCGAATCAAAAACACATATGAACCGCTTACGCAAGGGCTTCAGCCAGATCAAGCGTTTTGCGATAAATCTGAAATGACGTCATGAAAAGATTACTTATAACCTTACTTTGTTTTATAATGCTGCTTACCTCCTGTAACACAGGGGGCACGGCAGTTGTGGAAAAAATCAAGCTTACCGCAACCGAGGGTAAGGCAGACTTTGCCTTCGTTTACCCCGAGGGTGCTGACCAGAGTGTGGAGGAAGCGCTTAATTCCCTTAACAAGGTGTTCTGTAAAAAATTAGAGCTTGAGCGCATTTCGATCTACGACGACAGCCGTAAGGAGAGCGAGGATTCCTTTGAGATACTCGTAGGCAACACCAACCGCTCTGCTTCTCAGACAGCATTAAAGGACCTTCGTGCCCGTGAGTTCACCGTAGGCGTGTACGAGGGCAAGCTCGTTATTGCGGGTATTGACGACGGCGCTACTCTTGACGCTATAAATCATCTTTACATGCACTTTGATGAGTTTATAGCAGACTCAGAGATAAGCTCTGAGCGTAACTATACTCTTAAGTACGATTATAAGTATGACAATATCAGGATCGGTAACACCGATATATCCGCTTATACAATAGTCTACCCCGATCCCGGCGGAACCTATGCCGAAAAGGACAGTGCCGAAAAATATGCGGCAAACAGACTTGCCGAGCAGATAAGTCAGCTAAGCGGTATCATAGTTCCCTTGGAAAACGAAAAGAACACAGAGGCTGAGTACAGACTTATTATCGAAAAGAGCGATAAAAAGGATTCCTACAGCATAAGGACCGAGGGCAAGAATACTGTAATTTCTGCCGACAGCATCTATTCCTATACCAAAGCGTTTGATGCTCTGCTTGAAAGCAATAATATCCCCAAGGACTTTTCTGCCGAAGGCAAGGATCTCTTTAAGGAAAATAAAAACGATGATTTCGTTTACGTATCCTATACCGAGGATACCGTTTACGGCGACAGCCCCGTAAAATCTGTGAAAATAGGCGAGACCGATATCACAAAGTACCGCATTATCCACCACGATTTCGGCAAGGGATATTCGGGCTACGGTATGAATGAGATATACGCTGCGGGACAGCTTCAGAGATATCTCAAGTATGCGCTGGGTGTTGAGCTTGAGCTCGACACAGACGCATCCGAGGCTACCGAATATGAGATACTTATCGGTAACACCGACCGTACAAAGGAGGATACCACCGAGTACGGAATCGAAGAATATATCATCAAGACCGAGGACAAGAACCTTATTATCACAGGCGGTGAGCAGAGAGGCGCTATCTACGGAGTTTACTCCTTCCTTGAGGACTATATCGGCTGCCGCTTCTTTGCCGGGGACTGCGAGGTCATCTACAAGGCGGACGAGATAGTTATCCCTTCGGATATCAACGAAAGATACAAACCCAATCTTGAGTACCGTGATATAGACGAATATATCTACCGCGGCGGCGAGGTAGGCGCAAAGCGTAAGATAAACTCCAGCTTCGGCAGAGCCATGACCTACTATCAGGGTTCAAGCATAGACTTCGCAGGCGGGGCCTTCGTCCACACCATGGACACCGTATACGATCTCGGCACACAAAGCACTCAGCCCTGTTTTTCAAGTGAGGAAAACTATCAAAAGGTCCTTGAAAAGACAAGACGTATCCTCAAGGCAAATCCCAACGCCGAGCTTATATCGGTCACTCAGAACGACAACAACAACTACTGCACCTGCAAGGACTGCTCTATCGTTTACAATGAGGAGGAGAGCCACGCGGCTCCTCTTATCAGATTTGTAAACCGTCTTGCTGAGGAGCTCTATGACGAGTTCCCCGATATCAAAATAGAAACTCTTGCGTATATGTTCTCCACGGAGGTGCCCAAGATCACTAAGCCTCACGAGAACGTTATCGTTCAGCTCTGCTCCCTTGATATGTGCTGCGGATGTCCCCTGAGTGATCTCAGCTGCGACGTAAATCAGCGCTTCCGCGATCAGATCGAGGAATGGAGCAAGGTAACGGATAACCTCTACATCTGGTACTATGCGGTGGAGTTTACCGAAAACTCCAGAAACGCTCCCTTTATGAACTTTGATGCCCTCTACGATACCTACACTTTGTTTATGCAAAACAACGTCAAGGGTATATTCAATCAGGCGTATATCAACCGTGAAAGCGAGGAGTTCGGAGCGTTGCGCGGATATATTCTCTCTAAAATGATGTGGGATACCGACCTTACAAGAGAGGAATTTGATACTGCTATCCACGAATTTATCACAGCGTACTACGGCGAGGCTGCCGACATCATTGAGGAATATTTCTATATGATGCGTGACATCGGCTCTGACCGTCATTTCACACAGTATGCGGCTCTGACAGGCGTGCTTGATATCAACAAGTTCAAGGTAATGTCGGGCGAGCTTACCCTGTGGATGAACGCTATGGCAAACTACGATTACGAAAGAAGTGAAACTAAAGATCATGTCAACAAATTGCGTAAAGGCTTTGCTGATATGAAAAGATATGCTAACTAAAGGGTGATATTATGAAAAAGTGCTACGTATTTTATTCTCCCAACGGCGGTGTTTGGCCTGACGGAACAACCGAGCCCAAGGCCTCGGCAACCGAAAATGGAATGATGGCTGACGGGGACAGATTCCACTTTCCCGAGGGTGCCTTCGGTCTTAAGCGAGAGGGCTACCGCCACCAGACCTCCCAGAGATATCTCAACGTTCCCCGTTTCTATACCGGTGACGGCAAGGGCGGCGGCTTTGACCCCGAGAAGATATGCAACGGCTTTGGTTATGACTGCTGGCCCTATGATGCACTCGAGCTGACTAAAGGAGGTCACGACACCAACTGGCTTGGCCTTAACGGAATGCCCATAGAGGACGGCGGCACTCTTATGCTCTACGCCTGCTGGGATCCTATCGTAAACTATCATATCGGTGATACCGTTATCCGCGATTTCGTTTATAAGACAAGCGGTGACCAATATCTTGTACTCGGCAAGGGCGAAAAGACCAACTACGGACTCTCTAAGACCGAGACAAACCTTGACGGATATTACGGTCACGGTGAGATTCCCGATACCGACTTTGACCACTGGGAGGACAAGGACGGAAATATATACCTCCCCGGAAAGGAATATACCATAACCGAGCCCATCGAGCTCTATGCAAAATGAGCTGGTACGTATATCTGATGCGATGCGCCGATGATACCCTGTACTGCGGTATGACCGACGATATCGAAAAAAGGCTGAAGGCACACAACAGCGGCAAGGGAGCAAAATATACCAGAGCCCGCCTGCCTGTGACCCTTGCCTACAGCGAACAATGTCCCACACGCTCTTATGCTCTGAAAAGAGAAAGAGCCATCAAGGGTATGACAAGAGAATTAAAACTGAAATTAATTAAAAATAAAGGAGAAAACAACATGATCTACACTATTGAGAACGATAAGATCAAGGCGAGCTTTTCCGACGTAGGAGCAGAGCTTGTGTCCCTTATCAACAAGGCTGACGGTACCGAGTACCTCTGGCAGGGCGATCCCACCTACTGGACAGGTCACGCATACAATCTGTTCCCCATCTGCGGCAGACTGACCGAGGGTAAGTACACCTACAAGGGCGAGACCTACGAGATGAATCTCCACGGCTTTGCTCGCAAAACTTCAATACCCGTAACAAAACAAGAGGATAAAAAAATCACCTTTACCCTCACAGCTGACGAGAACACCCTTAAGATCTATCCCTTCAACTTCAAGCTTGAGATAACCTACTCTCTCTGCCGTAACGCGCTGACCACCGCATTTACCGTTAAGAACAACGACGATAAGGTAATGTACTTTGCTCTCGGCGGTCACCCCGGCTTCAACGTTCCTCTGGGCGGCGACGGAAGTTTTGACGACTACTATCTTGAATTTGACGAGGAAGCAGCTCCCGAAAAGCTCAATATGTCCCCCACCTGCTACTATGCAGGCTCTATGGACAAGTTCACTGAGATAGACGGAAAGGTTATTAACCTTAAGCACTCTCTCTTTGATAACGACGCTGTATTCCTTCACAATATTCCCAAGGCTGTTACTCTTAAGAATAAGGTATCTGACCGTACGGTAAGAGTTGAATATCCCGATATGCAGTATCTCGGAATCTGGCATGCGCCTAAGACCGAGGCTCCCTACGTTTGCATCGAGCCCTGGTACTCTATCCCCGCAGATGACGGCGTTATCGATGACCTTGAGACCAAGCGCGATATGATGACCCTTGACCCCAAGAAGTCCTATAAGACCAAGATGGTATTCAAGATCTCTTAAATTCAATATAATTAAAATATCGGTGTCTGAAAAAGACACCGATATTTTTTACCGTTCTAATTGAAAAAAGCACCCGAAGGTGCTTTTTTCTTTATGTTATAGCTTATTTCACAGTTATATAGTGGTAATTGTAGGACTCGTCGTCGTACTGTACGCAGAAGGTGTATGCGCCGGGAGCGAGGTCTTCAATTACGATCTGACCGTCTGTGAGTTCCTTTATGTACTTGGAACCTGCAGCGTTCTTAACGTCGCTCATAGAATTGTACTTACCTACAGCGTA
>JAZRQH010000056.1:0-1999 GCA_045649645.1 Eubacteriales bacterium | reverse complement strand
AGAAGGGTCTTGCCCTGGAGGATCTCAGCAGCCATAGCTGCGGAATGGGTCATACCGGAGCAGCCGAGTGTTTCAACAAGTGCTTCCTCGATGATACCCTTCTTAACGTTAAGTGTAAGCTTACATGTACCCTGCTGGGGTGCACACCAGCCGATACCGTGGGAAAGACCGCTGATATCGCTGATCTGATAGGATTTTACCCATCTGCCCTCTTCGGGAATGGGTGCGGGACCGTGCTTGGGGCCCTTTGCAACTACGCACATATTGTCAACTTCATGAGTTGTAGCGTAGGGGCAATTGAATTCGCTCATAGTTATATTCTCCTTTGCAATGATTATTTACATAAACACAGTTATTATAACACCATATTGTTAATAAATCAACAATTTTACGCTATTTTTTATAATTAACCGTAGCTTTTAATTACGCATTACGCATTACGAATTACGAATTACTCTTCTCCTCTTGACCAATCGGCAAAAAAATGATACAATAACTATGTATTCAACAAAGGAGCATACTATCACCTGCGGTGATGCGATATGTCTGCCGAGGGCAGACGCGATATGTTGCTTTGCAATGCGATATAACCCTTTGGGTTGCGATATGTTCCTGCGGAACGTGAAAAAGGAGAATATAATATGAAAAATAAATTCTGGGCATTTATAATCGCTTTACTTATCATAGCACCTACCGTTGTTGCGGTGGTAAACTACTTTTCTACCGACGGCTCTCCCGTCAGTCAGAACAGTATCAGCTCTGTCAAGATGACCGACCTCTATAACGAGGAATACAGCTTCGAAAAGTCTACAGACAAGTTCTCCCTTAACAACATCGGCACAAATATGGTGCAGTTCTTTACAGACGTAAACACGACCTCCAAGCCCGAGCCCCAGCTTCCCGAGCCTCTTCAGGGCACAAGATACTATAAGGTAGTTCTCAATAACTACGGCAGAGAGGTTGAGTACAAGTACTACTTCTCAAAGCAGCCCGAATACTGCTACTATCTTGACGCAGACGAAAAATGCTTCTCTATCTCCCGCGACTATGCGGCGGCATTCCTTAACTCCCTCTACGGCAGAAGCGTGTTCGACAACGCTACTCTTCCCGTTATGACCACCCCCGCAGGCGAGATAATAGAGCCTGCCGAGATCAAGTGGACCTACCTTGCAGTAGACGAAATGGCTCCTACATATACCGCAACCGATAAGGCTGAGAGCGATACCGTATACAACATCGCAGAACAGGTGGCTGTGGCGTTCAGCATTCCCGCAGGTGCGGTCAACGTAAGCGTTACCTCCTCCGAGGGCGAGCTCTACAACGGTCTCTATGAGAACCTTGCGTTTGCCAATATTCCCACCAACACCGACCTTGACGTCAAGGTCGACGCCAAGTGGTATCAGACCGAGGACAGACAGAGCGAGGGTGAGGCAACCTACAGCTTTAAGTGCCGTGTAACCGACAAGCCCGTATTTACCCTTGACCAGAACGGCGAGACCCTTATCCCCGGCGGTTTTGTAAACCTCACCGGTAAGAACGTGGTAAGCAATCCCGAGGATATAACCGTTACCGTAACTCCCGACATCAAAGCAACACCCGTATTCTACAAGGACCGCCACTACGTAAGAGCTCTGCTCCCCGTACCCCTTGGCACCGAAGCAGGTAATTATACCGTTAAGATCATAGCAGACGGAGTTGAAGAGACCCTTGAGTTCGCAGTTACGGCAAAAACCTATTCCACCAAGTATGAGGACGTTTCCTCCACACTCTTAAATGACGAAAACATAGCGGCGTTTGACGAGGCTATGAAGGATATACTCACAGCCAAGAGCGAAACAAGATACTTTGACGGCGGATTTATCTATCCCGTCAAGGACAGCGTGGTAGCCTCCGGCTTTGGCAGACCTACACAGACCGCAGACGGATATCAGTACCTCAACAACTGGGTCCGCGTGCTTACCTCCTCCGGCTCAAACGTAATTGCAATGAACGCAGGTAA
>JAZRQH010000055.1:0-7277 GCA_045649645.1 Eubacteriales bacterium | reverse complement strand
ACGGTATCAGCAGCGGTATGAGCGAGACCCGCTTCGGTGTAAACGATCCCATCACCCGTGAGCAGATGGTAACGCTTTTCTACAACACCGCAGCTAAGTTTGGCGCTGATACTACTATCACCGATACATATAAGTTTGACAAGGTATATGACGATGCAAAGATCAGAGAATATGCAGGAGAGCCTATGAAGTGGGCTATGCAGAACTCTATCATTGCAGGAACAGGCGTAGAGGGCAAGGAGATCATCGTTGATCCCTGGGGCACTGCGCCAAGAGCTCAGGCTGCTCAGATAATCACGATGTACCTTAAGTTTACCGAGAAGGATATGCCCGCAGTTACAGGACTTACCGTCAACGGCAATCCTATTGAAAACTATACCATAATTTACAGCGGACAGCGGTCTGCTGCCGATACTCTTCAGAAGTACGTCAAGGACGCTACGGGTTTTACACTTGATATCAGCACCGACAGTCAGGATCCCGAGGGTCCCGAAATTCTCGTCGGCAAGACCAACCGCGAGGATATGGGTCTGGTTACTGCCGACCGTGACGGTGAGGGTATAGAATCCTTTGAGATCTCTGTTCAGGGCAACTTTGTTCTTATCGCGGGCAAGAGCGATACAGAAAGATGCGACGGAACTCTCTACGGTGTATACGCCTTTGCCGAGGAGATACTTGACGTGGAGTTTTATTCTGACGACGTAACCGTTTATAACGTTATCCGCGGCAGAGATATCCCCGATGGTTACAAGTTCAAAGACGGACCCGGCTACGAGTACCGTGTTGTATACTGGGGCGGACTTGCAAGCGATCCCCTTTCTACGGGTGGTCCTTTCAAAACTACCGGTATAATGCATAACATGCACACTCTCGTAGGTTTTGGCGATGCTACAAGTAAGGAACCCTGCTACAGCGATGAAAAGAATCTTGCTACCATCGAAAAGAACTTCCTTAATATGCTCAATCCCGCAATCGACGCTGTTTGGGTAACACAGAACGATACTACCGACATTTGCGACTGTGCCGACTGCAGGGCAAGCTACGCTAAATACGGCGGACGCTCTGCTACCCTTATGCTTCTTATGAACAGACTTGCTAAGGCTGCGGAGAATGCGGGCTACGGCGACGTTGAGATCTGGACCTATGCTTACAGCTATTCCATCAAGCCGGTAAACTTCAAGCTTGACGACCAGATAGTTATCTACTTTGCACCCATCACAGGCTGTGCAGGTCATCCCTATAATAACGATTGCAAGCTCAATAAGGTCATAGCTGCAAACCTTGAGGGCTGGGATGAGGTCACAAAGAAGATCTACACCTGGGATTATTCCACTAACTTCTTCTATTCCTTTACGCCCATGCCCCTGACCAAGACCTTACGCGAGAACAAGGCATGGTTCTACGAGCACGGAGTAAGAGGTGAGTTCAATAACGCTATGGCCGACCGTATCGGTGAGTTTGATGCCTTAAAAGCTTACCTCATTGCAGAGCTCCAGTTCGATCCCACTATGGACGAAGCGACCTACAGAGGCAAGATCGCAGACTTCTTAGACGTATACTACGGTCCCGGAGGCAAGTATCTTAACGAGTATATCAAGCTTACCGAGGAGTTGTCGGACAAGAACTGCTTCGGCTACAATGCGCCGCCTTCATCTGTTATAAAGAGCGAGGACGTTATGGTAAACGCCGATAAGATCAATGCTATGTGGGATGCTGCAGAGGCTCTCTGTGAGAACGAGACCCAGTATGAGCGTATCCGTATTTCCCGTACCTCCTGGACTTACATGTACCTTGATGCACTCTACAGAACTACCTATGCAAGCGGTACCGATGCAGAGAAGGCAGAGTACGAGAGGCTTGCAACCGAGTTCTATGAAGAAGCGATAAGCTACGATATCGTATGGGCAGAAAGAACCACTACCAAGGTTTACTTTGACCCCACCAAGTCTGTGGCTACCTGGGCAAGATGGGATTGACCGTATAATATTTATGACCCGAGGACGATTTGCGCCTCGGGTCATTGACATTGTGAGGTATTCGTGATAAAATAAAACGAATTATGTTTTCAGAGGAATTTGCTATGAAATATGCAGTAATAGGATGCGGAAGAATTTCCGAGCTTCATATCAAGGCGGCAATAGACTGTGGCCTTGAGTTTGTAGGCCTTTGCGACAAGATACGCGAAAAGGCCCTCGGCAGAAGAACACTTCTTCCTTCATCTGAGGGTGTAAATATTTACACCGACTTTATTGAGCTTCTTGAGACCGAAAAGCCTGAGCTTGTAGCCGTTACCACAGACAGCGGCTGTCACGCCAAGGTTGCCATCGAGTGTATCAAGAGAGGCATACATACCATAATAGAGAAGCCTATTGCACTCTCGGTTCAGGACGCGCGCGAGATAGTAAGATTGGCTGACGAAAAGGGAGTTTGTGTCTGCGCCTGCCATCAGAACCGCTTCAACAAGAGCGTTGTGGCTATCCACGATGCAGTGGAGGACGGACGCTTCGGCAGACTTTTCCACGGTACGGCAAATATCCGTTGGGAGCGCGACAAGAGCTACTATGACCTTGATACCTGGCGCGGAACCTGGATAGGTGACGGCGGTACTCTTATGAATCAGGGCATACATAACATAGATCTGCTTCGCTGGCTTATGGGCAGCGATATCGACGAGGTCTTTGCATACACAGACAGACTCGATCACCCCTATATCGAGGCAGAGGACCTTGGCCTTGCACTTGTAAAGTTCTCCAATGGCAGCTACGGCGTTATCGAGGGAACATCCAATATGTATCCCGATGACTTTGAGGAAACGCTTTGTATCTTCGGTAAGTACGGCAGAGTAAAAGCCGGCGGTTCCTCTGTAAATACAATCGAGGAGTGGAGCTTTGCGGACGAGAGCGTTCATCCCGAGGATATCAAGCGCGTTACCCACGAGGATCCGCCCAACGTATACGGCTTCGGTCACGGTGCGCTCTACAAGGACGTTGTGGACGCTATCAACAAGGGACGAAAGCCCTACGTTACCGCCGAGGACGGCATGAGAGCTGTTGAGCTGGTGCTTGCTATATACAAGTCAGCCGCAGAGGGAAGACCCGTCAAGCTTCCTCTTGAAAAATGCGCTACCACCGACTTTATCGGCAGATTTGACAAATGAAATACCTCTTCTTTGACTACGATGGAACCCTGACACACGGCGGAGTTATATCAGAAAAGAACAGGGAATATCTCGCCAGAGCTCAAGCGGCGGGACATAAGATATTTCTCAACACCGGAAGATCCAAGGGTAATATGCCTGACCACGTGCTGCGTGACATTCCCTTTGACGGAATGATATGCGGTGCAGGCTATATGGAATATGAGGGCAGGATCCTCTTTGAGGAGCATATGCCCGTATCCGTGCTTGAGGCGGGACTTGAATACGCTCGCAAAAATGGCTGTCGCGTACTCTATGAGGGCGTAGAGGAGCTCTACTCCAACGAGCCTAACGAGTGGCTGCTTGATATAAACAGCTATCTGCCCTTCCGTGATGAGTACCGTATAACCAATATGACTATAGGACGTG
Source organism: Eubacteriales bacterium (assembly GCA_045649645.1). GTDB lineage: Bacteria > Bacillota > Clostridia > Oscillospirales > CAG-272 > RGIG7300. The sequence continues at coordinate 3,712 of JAZRQH010000055.1, read as the reverse complement.
CCCTTGACGCCGAGGACAGAGCGCTGTTTTCCGAGTGCAAGGTGGTGGAGCTTCCTACCTATTTTGAGGTTATGCCCAAAAACGTAGGCAAGGCTACGGGCCTTAAGTTTATTGAGGATAATATGGGCGTAGCCCATGAGGATATTATCGTTTTCGGAGACAGCGAGAACGATATTGAGATGCTTAAATTCGCCCACACCTCGGTCATAATGAACCACGCTCCCGAATTTCTTAGTGAATACGCGACCCTTCGCACCGACTCGGACGAGAACGGAGTTGCCGAAGCGCTTATAAAATTACTTGATTTATAATAAAAACAGGATGTCGTAAGACATCCTGTTTTGTTATTAAATTATGCCTTCATATCAGCCTTGAGTTCGTCAAAGGTATCTGTGATCTCCTTTGCGGGAGCCTTGGAGATAAGGCTTACAACTACGATGAGAACAAAGGAGATAATGAATGCGGGAAGCAGTTCATAGATAGCAAACACGCCGCCGAGCTTAGCGATAACGAACTTCCATACGAATATGGTGATACCGCCGCCAAGCATACCTGCGATGATACCGCTCTTGGTGGCTCTCTTCCAGAAGAGTGCGCAGAGCATTGCGGGTCCGAACACCGCACCGAAGCCTGCCCATGCAAAGGATACTACACGGAACACAGAGCTGTTGGGGTCAGCGGCAATGAATATAGCGATGATAGAAACGATAACAACAGAAATTCTTGCAAGGAGCATAGACTTCTTTGCAGAGAGCTTGATCTTAAAGGTATCGTGGATAAGGTCCTGGGAGATGCTGGACGCAGCTGCAAGGAGCTGGGAGTCAGCGGTGGACATGGTGGATGCAAGTATACCCGAAAGGATGATACCGCCTGTGAATGCGGGGATAAAGCCGAAGGAGCTGATGTACTTTGAGATATCAACTATGATGGTCTCAGCAGCAGAGCCGGACTCATATGCGGGGAGAATGCCCTTCTGCATAAGTGAGTAGCCTACAACACCGATAAGAACTGCGATACCCATGGAGAGTACTACCCATACCGTTGCAACACGGCGGGAGGTCTTGAGCTTCTTGTCATCCTCGATTGCCATAAAGCGCAGGAGGATATGAGGCATACCGAAGTAACCCAGACCCCATGCAAGGGTGGATGCAACGGGAAGTGCGCCGTAGCTGCCTGTTTCGCCTGTTGCCACGTTGAAGCCCTTGAAGAGATCGAGGAAGCCGTTAAGTCCTTTTACGTTGTTGAATACGTTGGCAAAGCCGCCTGTAACACCCTCGGTAAAGCCGAGAACAACGAGAAGAGCGATGGTCATAACGATGCTCTGTACAAAGTCGGTGGTGGAAGCCGCAAGGAATCCGCCGAGAGTACAGTATGCGATGATAACTACAGCGCTTATTACCATAGCCAGCATATAGTCCATACCGAAGAGGGATGCAAAGAGCTTACCGCAAGCAGCAAAGCCGGAAGCTACGTAGGGTACGAAGAATACGATGATCATTACAGCCGAGATAAGGGTTATAACCTTTGACTTGTCACCGAAACGCTTTGCAAAGAAGTCGGGAAGGGTAAATGCGTCGATCTTTGCGCTGTAGAGACGGAGTCTGCGGGCAACGATGAGCCAGTTGATATAGGTACCGATGGCAAGACCTATAGCGGTCCAGGATGCCTCGGCAAGACCGCCCATCATAGCGACTGCGGGCAGACCCATAAGCAGCCATCCGCTCATATCAGATGCTTCCGCACTCATTGCGGTTACAAAGGGACCCAGCTTACGGCCGCCAAGGTAGAAATCGCTTGTAGTTTTGTTCTTTTCGCTTACGGCAAAGCCGATGCCCAGCATCATCGCCATGTAAGCAAAAATGGTTACAAGAATGATTATACTTGAAGTAGTCATTACTATCTCCTTTTTAAAAAATGAATAAATTTAAAACGATTATACACTATTTCTTTACCAAAGTAAAGAGGTAAATCGAAAAAAGTCTGCGATTTTACGCAGACTTTTTACTTTTTATGTAGATTATAAGGCATCCTATGAGCATCAGGGGAGCGATTGCCGTTACCAGTATGCCCATATTAAGGTTGTCACCAAGGGCAGAAGCCACCGTTCCTACCACCATAGGTCCTGTGCCGCATCCCAGATCTCCAAAGAGGGCAAGGATCGCAAACATCGCCGTACCGCCGCCACGGATAGACTCACTTGCAAGTGAGAATGTTCCGGGCCAGAGTATACCAACCGAGAAGCCGCATACGGCACATCCCACAAGGGAGAGCCAGGGCAAGGGGGACAGAGAAATTACAAGATAGCTTCCGAGACAGAGTATGCTGCTGTAGAGTATCATTTTCTCAAGAGACCATTTTATCTTATCTCCCCCGAAGGCATGGATAAGTCTCGCCACACCCATAAGAACCGCAAACATCATAGGACCTGTCAGGTCGCCCAGAGTCTTGTTTATACCCAGTGCCTTTTCCGCAAAGGCGGAAGCCCACTGACATACCGCAAGCTCGCAGGAGGCGGAGCAGAACATGATGATTATCATAAGGATAAAATATTTATTTCTGAACAGCTTGCCCGCGGGCATACGTACCTCATCATCCTTTTCGAGGGTTCCGAAGGGTACCAGTGCAAAGAGGAATATATTAAAGAAGGGAATTATCGCCCATATGAAGGCAAGTATCCTCCAGTTTGCAATACCGAACACCGCAAAGAAGAGGGTGGACAGTATTACCACGCCCACAAGACCCCAGCAGTAGAAGGAGTGTAAAAGGCTCATGGCCGCTGCCTTATCTTCACCCGGACAAGCCTCGGTTATGGGGCTGATAAGCACCTCAAGGAGTCCTCCGCCGATAGAGTATGCGCCTACCGCGATGACAAGAGCAAGGAATTTGTTTGTCATCATATCGGGAAGTGTTGCCATCAGTATAAGACCTGCGGCGGAGAGCACGTGGGCTGTAATAATAGGTATACGCCAGCCTGTTTTGTCCGCTATCAGAGCGGCTACAAAGTCGGTGAGTAGCTGTATGCCGAAGTTTATACCCACAAGGATACCTATCTGGGCAAGCGGTATGCCGTAGTCCTTTTCAAAGGTAAGGAAGAGAAGGGGAGCAAAGTTATTTATTATCGCCTGAACTATATAACCGATAAAGCAGGCTATTATGGTATGCTTGTATTTAAGTTTCATGATATAATCTCCTATTCCAAAATATTATAACAAAACTTGAAGTTTTTTCAATAGAAAGTTGCAAAATTCTTCTTTATATGATACAATAAATCAAATAAATATTTCGGAGGTACGAAATGAAAAAAGGTTTCTTTGCTGAATTTAAGGAATTTATAATGCGCGGCAACGTGATGGATATGGCTATCGGTGTTGTTATTGCAACTGCATTCGGTGCTATTACAAAGGCTTTGGTAGATAAGATAATAATGCCTCTTGTAGGGCTGCTTATCGGCGGTATCGATCTTGCTAAGTGGGATATCGTGCTTAAGCCCGAGGTCCTTGACGAGACAGGCGCTGTTGTTACCGAGGCTGTAGTGTTAGGCATAGGTGCTTTCCTTGTGACAATCATCGACTTTATCATCATTGCTTTTGTTATCTTCCTTGTTGTTAAGGCTATCAACAAGGCAAAGGAAATAGCAGAGGCAAAGAAGAAGAAGGAAGAAGAGCCCAAGGAGGAAGAGGAAGCAAAGCCCACCACCGAGGAGCTGCTTGCT
>JAZRQH010000054.1:0-8773 GCA_045649645.1 Eubacteriales bacterium | reverse complement strand
TATCCCTATGATCTCTTCCCCAGAACAGGTCATGTGGAGAACATCATTTGCATAAGCAAATGATGTCGCGACATAAATCCCAAAGGATTTATGTCATATCGCGCCCGAAGGGCATATCGCGTCAAAAACATATCGCATTTTGCGTAGCAAAATATATCGCAATAGGAGAGAACCAAACATCAATCGTATAAGGAGGCGAGTACAATGGAACATTTCGGAGTAAAGTTAATAAACAGGGGTAAAGCATTTAAGTTAAACAGAGAAGAGTTTGCACTTATTGATACAAACCCTTCATTACAGTTTTTTCCGTCATTAGCGGAAAAGAACGCATATGTCGATGAATTAGGAAGCTGTTATAGCGAAGAATGGTGTATTGAATATCGTGAGTTGTGCTTGAAAAACTACGATTTGAATATGAAATATTTTTCAATGTTGAACAAAACAACGTTTGATTCTTCCCTTTCGTCTTTTTTGAAACAGTATAAAGAGTTCAATGAAATCACAGATTTGAATGATTATGTCAATGTAGAGGGCTATTACATAATGGTGCTCGATGAGTACAAACAGGTTTATATCGGTAAAACAGATAATGTAAAAAAACGAATTATGCAGCATTGGTCAAAAACAAAGCCTTTTGACAGAACATTACTTCCAATGTATGCTTATGATACATCATGTTTTTCTATAGATTTTTTCAGAGCCTTGGATACAACAAGAATATTTGTATGGAAAAAGAAAGTTACAAACAAGTTAGAAGAGGAATTGATTGATAATTTTCCCAAACAATTTTGCACAAATAGGATAGGTGGAGGTGTAACCAATAATATCCAGGCACTTGCGACTATCAACAACAGACAATTTGAGCAGTAAGCGATATGTTGCACAAGTGCAACGCGATATATCCGCCAATGCGGATGCGATATGCCGTGGAGTCACGGCGCGATATGTTTTGCCTTCGGCAAAACACGACTAAACAAAACTCTATTCGGAGGAAAAATAAATGAATAACGGAATTATACTTGCCGGCAATATGCTGGTTGACGCATTAAAGGATATCGACGTATATCCCGCACATTCCAATTTAACTTCTATTCGTAGTGTAAGTAAGGCCATCGGCGGTCTTGTGTGTAACTGCGGTCTTGACCTTGCTATCCTTGACCCCGATATGCCTGTAAGAGTTATGGGCGTTATCGGTCACGACGACAACGGCAGACTGATCGAGGACACCTTTGCAAAGTATCCGAACATTGACACCTCGGGTATCCGCTATTCGGGTGAGACCTCCTTTACCGACGTAATGTGCGTTACCACAAACGCTACAAGAACCTTCTTTACCTACCGCGGCTCTGCCTCCGAGTTCGGTCCCGATGATTTTGATTTTGACAAGATCAAGGGTGACATTCTCCATGCGGGATATATCCTTCTTCTTGATACTATGGACGAGTGTGACCCCGAGTACGGTACCAAGATGGCAAGAGTTTTAGCCTCCGCGCAGAAGGCAGGCATCAAGACCTCTATTGACGTTGTAAGTGAGGAGGGTGACCGCTTTGCCCGTCTGGTTTCTCCCGCGCTTAAGTACACCGATTACTGTATCATAAACGAAAACGAGGCTCAGCGTATTACAGGTGTTGAGCTTATCCGTGACGGCAAGGTTGCCGAAGAAAACATTGAGGCGGCTTGCAAGGCTCTCTTTGATATCGGTGTAGGCAGCTGGGTGGTTATCCACTCCAGAGCCGCTGCATGGGGCAAGACCAAGGACGGAAATATTGAAAAGGTCGCTTCCATCAACATTCCCAAGTCTATGATAAAGGGTACCACAGGCGCAGGCGATGCCTTTGCCGCAGGTGTACTTCTCGGTGCATACAGAGAAATGTCATTGAAGGATGCAATGATCCTCGGAACAGCTACCGCCAACTCCTCTATCCTTGAGTCGGGAGCATCCGACGGAATAATGAGCTATGATAAGACCATGGAGTTTTATCACAAGGCTCTCGCGGAATACGGCGAAATGGAATAAGCATAAGGAAACATTTGTTTAAACAAATGTTTCCTTTCTTTTTTATCCCCGTTTATTTGACATATTTTGCAAGATATGATATAATTACTATATGTTTGCATTTAATAATTACATCAAAAAAATCACATCTTTAATACTTATAGCTGTAATGCTTGCAGGATTTCTCCCTCTCGGGATAAGTGCCGTAAATACCGACCAGGTCACAATAAACATGACCAATCTTAAGGCAACAAACTATCCCGACGGCTGGTTCTGGTGCGGAGGCGATCCTAACAAAAGCATCTCCTACAGCGGTTGCGGAAAGAAGACCGCCTGCTTCTGCAACAACTTCAATAACGCTTATCAGTGTCACGGCTTTGCCCTTATCATGGCACAGAAAACCGTAGGCTCCTTCCCTGCCATACGTCTTGCGGGCTATAAGCACGGAGTAACCTCTAACGGCTGGACCTGCTATACCTCTTCGGCTATAGGCAAGCCTTCGCTCTGCGCTATGGGACTGCGTCCCGGAGATATAGTTCGTGCCTCCACAAGCGCGGATTATTCTGACGGACATACCGCCATAGTCTGGAAGGTGGAGGGTGGCAAGGTTTACTTTGCTGAGGCGTGGGGTCACGTCTATTCCAAGATACACTGGGGCTCCTTTAACGGTGCGTACACCTCTATGGAGGGTATATGTGCCGCCTACAACTACGTAGCTCTCGTTCGTAACGGATCGGTGCAGATGGGCACCGGTGCCTGTCCCCACAGCTACAGAGAGGGTTACGAGGGAACACATCCCCACCGTAAATATACCACCTGTATATACTGTCAGGATACAAGGTACACGGGCGAATATGCAACCGTGACAAACTGTGTGTGCTGTAAGGGTGTTCACGACTACGTTCTGTCAAACGAGGCGATACACCCCCACAAGGAAATAAAGACCTGCCGTATGTGCGGTTACTATACCTATTCGGGCAAGACCGTAATAAAGGCCGACTGCCCCGTATGTCAGGGAATTCCCTACGACGCAAGGACAGCCTTTGCTGAGAGCTCATACGCCCTCGGAGATACCGTCACCCTTGATTTCTCCGCTCAGAACGCCGTAAAGTATAAGATCACCGTCAGACACGACGGCATGAAATACGCCGAGTATACCGACATAACCGATGCAAGCATCAGCTTTGAGGCAACGGATGCGGGAAACTATTTTGCCGACGTTACCGCATACGCCCACGACGGCAAAAACGTAACAGTACAGACCGAGCTTATGACGGTACGCGTTCCTCTGATGGACGTTACCTATGAGGGCAGTTACTGCTACGTAAGCTACGACCTTGCTATGACCGAAGAGAAGGCAACTGCCTTCTGTGCCGAAAGAGGCATGGTGCTCAGCACCTATACCGAAAGCTTCTTTACGGGCGCATTTGAGCTTGATACCAAAAAGCTCAACAGCGAATATCTTTCGGAAAATCTCTATACCTATATTCCTCTTTCCCTTTCCTATCATGAGGCTGTAAGCTTCGCCGAGCTTTCGGGCGGCGTGCTTGCCTCGGTTGAGGACAAGAGCACCGAGGATCTGCTGGTCAAGCTCTGCGGCGAGGCAGAGTCGGACGGTATAATACTGGGCACCACAGATAACGAAAGCGAAGGAATCTGGAAGACCCTTGAGGGTACTACCCTTGAAACCATCAACTGGAACATCTCCTATGCAGGGGGTAAGGACAGATACAAGAACTATATGTTCATGTTCCCCGGCGGAACGGTCATCGACAGCTACGATATGCCTATGGGGGATCACGGCTTTGTTATAAAGAGCTACAGCCCCTTTGAATATATCGACAACGGTGACGGCACGCTTACACTCTTTGTGGTAGCGGCTATAGAGAGCAGCAATCTTGCCATCCCTGCCGAGCATAACGGTATGCCGGTGGTAGGCATACATTCGGACGCCTTTGCCAGAGGCATTTACGGAGAGGTGTTCATCCCCTCCTCCATCACCCATATCGACACAGGCGTTTTTGCTTATGCCGACATCAAGAGTCTGTGCGTGGAAAGAGACTCCCAGATACACAAGCTTCTTATAGAATATCAGGTGGACGAGGAGATACCTATCCGATTTGTTTTCCCCTTCAAGGACGTAAACGAGAAAGCGTGGTACTACGAGGGTATAAACTACTGTTATCAGAGCTCCTATATCTCGGGTACCTCAAAGGATACCTTCTCACCTAACAGCAACGTTACCCGTGAGCAGTTCGTTATGATGCTTGCAAATATTGCAGGCACAGACCTCAGCCTCTATGCAGAGGCGGAGACGGGTATGACCGACGTTTCCACTGGAAAATGGTATTCTGCGGCGGTTGCCTGGGCGGTGTCCGAGGGATACGTATCCGGCGTTGCCGAGGGAGTGTTCGGTCTCGGTCAGAACATCACCCGTGAGCAGCTTGCAAGACTTCTTTACCTCTACACAGAAAAACAGGGTTATGACGTTGAGGCAAGAGCAGACCTGAGTATCTATACCGATTGCGACACGGTTTCCGAGTGGGCTTACGATAACGTAAGCTGGGCTGTATCGGTTGGACTTATAAGCGGTATGAGTGCCACCGAGCTTGGCGCAAGAGGAAACGCTACCCGTGCACAGGCTGCAAGAATATTTATGACTTACGATATGATATAAAAAGACTGTCCTTGCGGACAGTCTTTTTTAGTGCCAATTACAATATTCTGTAGGCATATTATCTTCGGTATAGTAGCCCTTTGTTATACGGCTGCCGCAGGAGGAGTTTGCAAGCTTACCCGTACCCGAGCAGATATCCTTGACTATAACACCCTCGTTGAGCTCAAAATCCTTTGGTGTAATTCCCTTTGAAAAGATCTCCTGCTCGTGGAGCTTGGTCATGAACTTATCCCACACGTCAACTGCGGGGCTCTTGATTTCGGAGAAGCCCGCAAGACTTCTTGAATTTTCATATGCGAACCACACGCCTGCCATATAATAGGGGGTATAACCCATAAACCATCTGTCCTTGTCATAGGAGGTAGTTCCGGTCTTACCAGCGCACTCCACACGGTCGTCAAGGGTGATGCAGTCTGCCGTTCCGCTGTCCACAACGCCCTGAAGCATCTTTGTCATAATAGATGCGTTGGGTGCGGAGATGACCTGAGAAGGTACGCCCTCGTTATTGACTATAACGTTACCGTAGGCATCCTCTATCTTAAGAATAGTTCGGTTGCCCGTGAACACGCCCTTGTTGTTGAATATCTGATAGGCACCGATAAGCTCGCGGACGGTGATACCGTGGAGCATTCCGCCAAGGGCAAGGGCGGAGGCGTTTTTGTCACTGACAATATATCCTCTGGAATCGGTCTCGCTGCCTACAACGCTATGCATACCTAACTTGTCGTGAACGAACTCGTAGGATTCGGTGGCACCGTACTGCATCAAAAGTCTTACCGCAATAGTGTTTACCGAGCGACGGATGCCGTCGTATACGGGGGTAGGTCCTCTGTAGCCCTCGGGCCAGTTAGAGGGCCAGGGTCTGTCGTTCAGCTTAGTATAGTAATTGTCCTCAACGAGAGTGCTGTAGTGGATAAGACCGCTTTCAAGGCAGGGTCCGTATACCGCCACCGGCTTGATGGATGAGCCGGGAGAACGCTTGCGCACGGTGGCGTAGTTAGGAAACTCGTTGCTTGTCTTTTCCCATCTTGAGCCTACAACGGCAAGTACGTCCGCAGTTGCGGGATCGGTTATGACCATTGCCGATTGGGGCTGAGTTCCGCCACTTATACGCATAAAGTTACTGCCGTCGGCATAAAAGCCTTCAAGGAGGGTCTGCACGTCGGGGTCAACAACTGTGTATATCTTAAGGTTATCCGAATAAAGCTTCTTTTCCGCTGCAGCCGCATCTATCCCGTATTTCTGTGAGAGCAGCTTTATTGCGTCGGCTATAACCACCTCGGTATACCAATCGTACACCGGAGTATATTCGGGATTAAAGGTAAACTGTTTTACAAGATAAGTGTTATATTCTTCCTCGGTTATCCTTCCCTTATCTCTGAGAGAGGTAAGGATAACTTCATAGGCTGCCTTGTTGCCCTCGGGGTCGATACGGGGATCGTCTGCGTTAAGTATAGCGCAGAGCATTGCGATATCCGAAAGGTCAAGCTGACCGAGGCTCTTGCCAAAATAACCCATAGATGCGGCGTTGATGCCGAATATCTTATCCGAAAAACGGACAGTATTGAGATATATTTCTGTCAGAGTCTCCTTGCCGTATTTTTCTTCAAGAGCGGTTATCTGTCGGGGATCAACGTTACCCTCCCCGATATAGGTCTTTACAAGCTCAAGCGCAACAGGGCTCTCGGGAGTTGCATATGCCGAAAAAAGCTCGGATACTGTTGCAGGAACAGTATCGTACGTACTCCAGCAGCTTCTGTCATCGTATATAAGCCTGCCCTTGTATGCCGTGGGAGTACCGTTGCGGGCAGCTCTGTCCTCGGCGGTGGCATAATCCATATAAAAAATATCGGCTACGGGGTTGTCTTTAACTTGAGTAAGCTTATCAAAGACCTCTATCCACTCGGGAGGAACACTGTCAAGGAGATTGGTGGTCTTGGTCTCCTTGTTACCGCAGTGGATACATACTCTTTCCTCGTTATATATCAGTCCGTCCGGACTCTTGACAGTCACCTGCCACTGACCGTAGGAGTGGTCACAGGGGGGATCTTCTTTGATTACGGCGTTACAGCCCACAAGGGACAGCAACATGGAAAATAAACATAAAAAAGCAACTAAACGCTTCACTTTACACCTCAAAAAACATTGTTAAATACAGTATATTCCACAATGTCGGTAATTGTCAATATTTTAATATAAATTAGTATTATACTTGACATTCATTTTGTTATTTTATATAATTATCTTGAATATTTTACCCTTTTGAGAAAGGAAAATTTATGATAACCGAAAGAATGAAAAACACTCTTGAATGTTATACAAAGGAGTGCACCGAATCTGTATTAAAGACAGATTTTGCCGCACTTTCCGAGATAGCCAAGGTAATAATTGATACAAAAAAAACAGGAGCAAAGATCTTCACCGCAGGTAACGGCGGCTCTGCCGCTACAGCCTCCCATATCTGCAACGACCTTGCCAAGGGATGCAGAGTATATGACCGTGTGGGCTTTAAGGCTGAATGTCTGGCTGACTCCACCGCAGTTGTGACCTGTCTTGCAAACGATTTTTGCTATGATGAGATTTTCGAGATAATGATCGAGACCAAGGCAAAGGAAGGCGACGTGCTCCTTATGTTCTCCGGTAGCGGTAACTCTCCGAACGTAGTAAGAGCCGCAGAGAAGGCTCAGCAGATGGGTATTACCACTATCGGTTTCCTCGGACGTGACGGCGGAAAATTAAAGGCGTTCTGCGATCATTACGTTATCGCTCCCACCGACTCTATGGAGATGCTTGAGGATATGCATATGCTCTACGTTCATGCCCTTGTTGTGGCTATCCGTAACGAGCTTCGCGATATGTGGGATATGGAGATCAAGAAGCCTCTCAAATCTCCCGCATTCAAGACCGCACTCTTTGACTTTGACGGTACTGTAAGTCTTATCAGAAGCGGCTGGCAGGATATTATGATCCCCTACTTCATCGAGGTTCTTATGGCTGTTGCAAAGGATGAGACAGAGGAAGAGATCACCGTGATAGTACGTGACTTCGTTGACACCCTCACAGGTAAGCAGACCATATTCCAGTGTATGCGCCTTGATGAAGAGGTAGTAAAGAGAGGCGGAGAACACGTTGACCCCGTTGAGTATAAGCACGAATACCTGAGAAGACTTGAGATACATATCAAGGAACGTAAAGAGGGTCTTGTAAACGGAACTATCAAGCCCGAGGAGCTTATCGTTCCCGGCTGTACCGGTTTTGTTTACGCTCTTAAGGAAAAGGGTATCTCCTGCTATCTTGCAAGCGGAACCGACGAAAAGGACGTGCTTTACGAGGCAGGACTGCTTGGTCTTGATAAGGTATTTGACGGACATATCTACGGCGCCCACGACTATATGACCGACTGCTCCAAGGAGCTTGTTATAAAGTCTCTTATCAAGGACGGCGGTATTAAGCCCGAAGAGCTGATCTCCTTTGGTGACGGATACGTTGAAATAGAGCTGGTTCACGATATCGGAGGCTACACCGTCGGCGTTGCTACCGACGAGGACAGAAAGTGCGGTATCAATGACTGGAAGCGCAACAGACTGCTCTCTGCAGGTGCTTCTATGATAATCCCCGACTTTGCAGATCATAAGAGACTTATCGACTATATAACCCGTGAGGTATAATATGCCATTTGAGAAATTTGACAGAAGTAAGTTAAATATACTTCCCTTAAACGAAAGAATACACGACGTGGATCTGAGCAAGGTATACAAGGATCCCGCAACCCACACCCCTGATTTTGAAAACAAAAATCTCCCTACCATAGCCAAGGCTGTGTGGGAGGCAAGAAGAAAATATGACGCCACCGTGCTTATGATGTACGGCGCTCACGTTATCCGTACAGGTAACGCAGGCTATATGATAGAGCTGATGAAGCGCGGTCTTGTTACCCACTTTGCCACCAACGGTGCAGGCTCTATACATGACTTTGAGTTCGCTATGATAGGACACACCTGCGAGAGCGTTGCAAAGTATATATCTGAAGGACAGTTCGGTCTGTGGCAGGAAACAGGCATCATAAACGATATTATCAAAGAGGGCGCAAAGGATAATCT
>JAZRQH010000053.1:0-1698 GCA_045649645.1 Eubacteriales bacterium | reverse complement strand
TCTTTTCAAAGAAGAGAAAAAGAAATAATTACCTCACACAAATAACTGTCCTAAATATCCTGCGCCGATACCCATAGCCGCCGACATACAGATAAGCAGGATGGGATGTATCTTTTTGATACAGAGGATAAGGGTCAGCATAATTCCAAAAATAATAACCGAAGTTACAAGCTCATAGTTAAATACAAGACCCGCGGGGAAGAATACCGATATAACCATCGACACCACCGCACTCATAATAAGAGCGATAGCGGTAGGACGAAGCCCTGTCATAGCCCCTGCGATATAGCGGTTGGTCTTGAACTTAAGATAAAACTTTGCAACCAGCATTATAATTATAAGGGAAGGCAGAACTACGCCAATGGTAGCACACGCCGAGCCGAGGATTCCGCCCATTTCGGAGCCTACGTAGGTAGCGATATTTATTGCAAAGGGGCCGGGAGTTGACTCGGATACTGCGATAAAGTTGATAAGCTCGTTTTCAAGCAGCCATTCTTTGCCTAAAACCTCTGACTGGATAAGAGGTATCATAGCATATCCGCCGCCAAAGGTAAAAAGTCCTATCTTAAAGAAGGTGAGAAACAATTCGAGATAAATCATTTTTTACCCTCCTTTTTACCGAATATCACGGTACCGATGCCCACAAGACCCGCACATACTATGATGATGATCACGTTTACACCAAGTACTGCCGCCACAAAGGCAAGACCGATGATGATATAGGTTATAAGGTTCTTGGGACAGCCCTTGTAGAGCTTGATAAGAGCCTTGATAACGAGAGCGATAACACCTGCACGGATGCCCGCAAAGGCGTACTGTACCGCCTTGATCTCCTGAAACTGACGTAAGAACGTAGAAATAATAAGTATTATGATAAACGAAGGTAAAACCACACCGAGAGTTGCCGCTACAGAACCGATGACACCTGCCTTCTGGTATCCTATAAAGGTTGCAGTGTTAACTGCAATAGGTCCGGGGGTGGACTCGGATATTGCAAGTATCTCAAGAATGTCCTTTTCCTCTATCCAACGGTGCTTTTCTACAGTTTCCTTCTGGATAAAGGGTATCATTGCCATACCTCCGCCGAAGGTGAAAAGACCTATCTTAAAAAAGGAGGAAAACAGCTGCCAAAGAAGTTTTAATTTGTTGTTTTTCATTTTTCTTTCCTTTTCATTCAATTTACCCGATTATTGTATCACATAATTGTGAAATAATCTATATTTCAATCAAAAAGAATTTCGTCCAAGACGAAATTCTACCTTTAATTACGAATTACGCATTACGAATTACGCATTTGAATAAAATAAAAATCCATCACCCGAAGGTGATGGATTTATTATTTTATTCATAGAGCGCTGCGAGCTTGGTAAGTCTTTCGTACTTAGCCTTTGCGTTAGCCTCAGCCTTCTTGAAGAGCTCTTCTGCTCTGTCGGGGAACTGAGCCGCAAGACGGCTGTAACGTGTCTCGGACTTGATGAACTCGATATAATCGCCTGTGGGCTCCTTAGAGTCAAGGGTGAAGGGAGTCTTGCCCTCTGCCTTGAGTGCGGGGTTATATCTGAATGTCTGCCAGTAGCCTGCCTCAACTGCCTTCTTCATCTCAACCTGACAGTTGGTCATACCGCCCTTAAGACCGTGCATTTCGCAGGGTGCGTAAGCAATAACGATGGAAGGACCGTTGTAAGCCTCAGCCTCCTT
>JAZRQH010000052.1:0-6100 GCA_045649645.1 Eubacteriales bacterium | reverse complement strand
TCACCCTTCATATCACAGAGGTGATAGAAGCCCTCGTAGCCCTCGGTGGTTGCAGGGGTCTCACTTTTAGGCATCATATTGATAAACTCTGCCGCTAAAAGTGCTGCGTTCTTCATCTTGTTCTTGGCACTGCCGGGATGGATGTTGATTCCGTGTACGGTGATCTTGGCAGATGCACCGTTGAAGTTTTCATACTCTATCTCGCCCAGCTCACCGCCGTCAACGGTATATGCGTGGTCGCAGGCAAACTTAGCTATATCAAAACGGTCCGCACCTCTGCCTATCTCCTCGTCGGGAGTAATACCTACCGCAATTCTCGGGTGGCTTATCTCGGGATGGCTGATAATATACTCACAAGCGGTGAGGATCTCTGCAATGCCCGCCTTGTCGTCAGCGCCAAGCAGGGTCGTACCGTCGGTTACGATAAGATCCATACCGATACATTTTTCAAGATAGGGGAAGCTGTCCGCCTCAAGGCTCATTCCACAACCGAGCTCAATATCGCCACCCTTGTAGTTTACTACCTTGGGATTGATACCGTCACCCTTTACGGCAGGGCTTGTGTCCATATGAGCAACAAAGCCGATAGAGGGATCTGCTTCTCTGCCCGCACTTGCAGGTATAAAGCCGTAAACGTAGCCGTCCTTGTCAAGCTCTACGTCACAAAGACCTATGTTTTTCAGTTCCTCGCAAAGATATCTGCCCAGCTCAAGCTGTGAAGGAGTGGAGGGACAAGTTTCGGATGCTTCATCCGAGTTTGTGCCAAAGGATACGTATTTTAAAAATCTTTCGCTTACTGTCATTTCGGTTTCCTCGTTTCGGAATTTAATTATTAAGATCATTATAGCAAATCTATAAGGGTTTGTAAATACAAAAGAATCCGAGAATAAGCTCGGATCCTTTTTTGTTTTATTATTTCGTATTTTCAACGCCTCTGAAAGCATCGAATGCCTTGAACATTACGGTAGCCTGAGCTCTGGTTGCCGTACCGTTGGGGTCAAGATAGTTAACTCCATTCTGCTTGACACCCGAGATAAGACCTGCGTTGACCGCCCATGCTATGGGAGTCTTAGCCCACTCTGCCACCTTGCCCGCATCAGGGAATACGGAGATATCAGCTCTACCGTCAATGCTGATAGAGTTCTTCTCGCAGTATACGTAGAAGAATCTTGCAAGCTGAGCTCTGGTTACATTGTTGTTAGGGCCGAACTGTGTGGCAGAAAGTCCGCTGGTAATTCCCTTCTCTACCGCCCAGCATACAACCTCGTTATACCAATAGCTTGTCTTAACATCTGCAAATCCCGCATTTGCGGTATCGTACTTAGTAAGATCAACACCGTCAAGCTTGGCAAGGATGGTTAAGAACTGAGCTCTTGTCAGCTTGCCGTTGGGAGCAAAGGTGGTCTCGGTCATACCTGCCACGTATCCTCGCTGTACGCAGTATTCCACAGATGCCGCAAACCAATGGCTTGACTTGACGTCGGTGAATACAGGGAGCTTATCTTCGCCGCCCTGATCACCGCCTGTGTTATCATCTCCGCCTCCGGGGTTATCGCCGCCATCGTCGGGATAGGTGTCCTTGTCCACCTTGGTAGTCTTACAATGGATGCAGGTATAGAGGGTATCTCTGCCCGAGCGCATACCCTCGTCCCAGGTATGATTATAAGGGTTTTGGGGCAGAGTCAATGCGGGAACTATCTCAAGTCCGCAGTACTCGCAAACGCTTGATTTACTGTAGCCCGCCGCTATACAGGTAGCGGCTTTACCGGGAACACTTATCTCCTTGTGTCCTGTCTTCTTTAATTCGGTCTGCTTTACGGTAACGACTCCACAGCGCTTACATTGCTTACCGTCGCTTATACCCTTCTTCTGGCAGGTAGCGGGGGTACCGGGGATTATTTCTTCATCATGGCCAAGGGCGGGGATAGTTCCTGCCGTGGCAGTAACCTCGCCGCAGCGCTTACAGGTCTTGCCGCCTGTATATCCCGCCTCGGTACAGGTAGGCGCTTTGTCACCCGCACCTGCGGTCTCGTCATGACCGAGGGCGGGGATTTCATATGCGTCTTTGGTTTTCGTTCCGCAGACAGAGCACTTCATACCCTTTGAGCTTCCGCTCTTAGTACAGGTAGGCGCCTTACCGCCCTCTATCTCCACCTCGGTATGAGGAAGCTTTGGGATAGATTTACCTGTATCCAGTCTCTTACACACTCTGCATTCATACATTGCGGTGCTGCCGTACTCGGTACAGGTAGCGGGACGCTCTGCACGGTAGAGCACGTCATCGTGAGGTGCTTCGGGAATCTCCTCACGCAGTACAAGATCCTTTAAGCATACCGAGCAATATGAGCTTTCGGTATAGCCCTTCTTGGTACAGGTGGGAGCCTTGCCCTCAACTATCTTGGGCTTATGCTGTATGGGAGTATTCATATACTCCTTTTCACCGCAGAGACAGTAACGGCGGTCGATACCGCCTGTATAACAGTTGGTGGGCTGATATTCTCTCCACTCACTGAAGCTGCAGACGTGATTATTGTTGTAGGGATCCATTACCTTTACAGTAATGATTATTTCTTCCTCTTGCTCGGCGGTGAAAGTCACCTTAAAGGTTCCCGTACCCTTCTTCTTGGGTGTAACCTCAAAGCATTGTCTTTCTTCGTTCCAGCTTATATCGGCTATACCGCCCGTGGTGGTCTTGTCATAGGTTACAGGTCTCATGGGTATACGGTAGAGTGTATCCGCCGCCAGCATATCCGAGGTGGTGGAGTTGGAAAAATGAGTAACCTGATAGAGATGTACGTCTCTTACGTTATTATCGCGTATTATGACCTCGCTCTCGGCAAATATATTGAGATACTCGGTGCAAGCATACACGGGAACGTACAGGGTCTCTCTGCCTGTTTTGGTCATGGGTGTGGGAGAGCCGTAATCAAAGACGGTTCCTCGGTTATCAAACACCTGAACCCAATAGTGCACGCCGTTGACCTCGGCATGACCGACACCGATGCGGATAGCTGACAGAGCAACCATATTGCCGTAGTGACCGGGGGAGTTTGCCCAGCCCTCTACAACGTCATATGAGTCGGTATAGCCTATGGCGATATTTTCGCTGAACAGAGCTGTACGCTCGGTATCATATCCCCATTCGGAAATTATTGTATTAAAGTCGGTATAGTTTGCTCGCTTGTGGTCATAGTTTATGGCAAGCTCTGCGGCTCGGTGCATAGCTATCTCGGTAAGATTGGCATCAAGGACAACGGGGGCTGTGCCTTGGCGCTCACGCAGTACGTTTACAAGCTCGGCCACGTCATACGTGTAATCGTAGTTACGGGTGAGCTTGATGTCTACTGTACGGTATTCCTTGTCGGGAATCTCCACCTCGCTTACCATCCCCATATCGGGGAACATCCACTTGAGGGTACGTGTTACAATGTCTGTATCGGTGAAGCTGATAGCACCGAAGCGGTAAACACGGCAGAGGTCATATCCGCCGTCCTCCATCTGACATTCTTCCTCGGTGAGTATTGCAACTATAGGGTAGGTCGATGCGCCAAGGACACTGTCCTCTGCCGCTGCATAATAGGCAGAAACGTGCCCCGCACCCGAATACCATTTGAACTTATCCTCATATCCCCAGGTATAGTTGGTACTGAAGAACAGGGTCTCGTTTGCGTCCCCCGAGGACAATGCCATTACGTTGATACGCTCGTCGTCAAGCCAGCTCTGTCTCTCCAGATCCTGAAAGAATTTTTGGCTGGTGGTACAGGTAGGATCGAAAAATATCATAACGGTAGCACCGTTCTTGGGTATCTCGTAATCCCACTTCATATATCCGTCCTCAAAGCTGTAGACGTAAAGCCCCGAGGCGCTGCTCTGACCGGTTGTGTCTATTTCCCATAAAGGCTGCATATTTTCACCCTTGACAAACTCATACTCCTCCTGCGGGGGAGTTTCGGGGTTATATGACGCTATAGGCATAGACAGCTCGGTCAATACGTAGCCTGTTATACACAGGCAAAACACTATCATAAGCGCGTAAAGACACTTTTTCATAACATCCTCCTGAGATTTTCCGTTAAATTGTATATCTTCCATATATCGGATAATCTTTTACATATTTATTATATACAAGGGCGGATCGTTTTTCAAGGTTTTTTGATAAAAATGCTTGTGGATGTAAACAGAGTGTATATATGCATTTATAAAACTTGACATTACATTTTTATTGTGCTATAATATTACCCGCAAATATCGAGGTGTAGCGGCAGGGAGCCCCTGCGGGCAAACTACATAGTTTAGTGAGTACGTTTGTTTATCATATCACGTTTCACAATTAAAAATTTCGAGGTGTAGCGCAGTTGGTAGCGCGCCAGTTTCGGGTACTGGAGGCCTGGAGTTCGAATCTCCACACTTCGACCAAAAATTAATCCTGAGCTACAGCTCGGGATTTTTGTTTATAATCGAAAAAGAGTTTGCAGCGCGCCAGTTTTGGGCAAGGAGCCCGACCACCGCCGGGGGCGGATACAGGGAGGGTGATCTTGGCGCAGCGGTCGAAGAGTTCAAGCACCTACGGATGCGCAGAACGATTCGGGTACCGCAAGCTGGCGGCGAAGCCGTGGAGGCCTGAATCTCCACACTTCGACCATATTGGAACTCAAGTATTGATACGGTACTTGGGTTCTTTTTTGTTTTTTACTGTTGACTATGTTAACAAAAAGTGATAAAATATTTATAACTTTATTAATATCAGGAGAACGATTATGGCAAAGAGCATTCAGGACATACTTAATATCAACAAGGAAAAGGACATCAAGATGGTAGATTTTAAGATGGTTGACATCAACGGTCAGTACCGTCACGTTACTATCCCCGCAGAGAACTTCTCCGAGGACACCATGAAGTCGGGTATCGGCTTTGTCGCATCCAACTACGGTTACGCTGTGGTTGAGAAGAGCGACATGGTATTTATCCCCGACCCCGATACCGCAGTTATCGACCCCTTCTGCTCTATCCCTACCCTGTCTATGACAGGTAACGCGATGATCATCGCATCCCCCGAAAACAAGCCTCTGGCTCAGTATCCCCGTAACATCATCAAGGCTGCCGTTGAATACATGAAGGAAACCGGCGTTGCCGATGAAATGAAGATCCTGCCCGAGTTTGAGTTCTATCTCTTCGACGACGTTGCATGGGAGGTAAGCGGCAGACAGATCGCAGCAAGCGTTGATGCCGTTCAGTCCTACTGGAACAGCTCGGTTGAGGGCAAGGGTGTGGTTGTTCCCAAGCAGAAGAACTATCACATTGCAAAGCCCTTTGACATCTCCTACGAATGCAGAAGTGAGATGTGCATGCTCATGAAGGATATGGGCATTGAGATCAACTATCACCATCCCGAGGTTGCTGCATCCGGTCAGTTTGAGATTGAGCCTCAGCTGGGCGAGGTTGTACACATGGCTGATGCCACAATGATGATCAAGTACATCATCCACAACACCGCTCTTAAGTACGGTAAGTCCGCAACCTTTATGCCCAAGCCCATCTACGGCGAGGCAGGCAGCGGTATGCACGTTCATATGATCCTCTTTAAGGACGGTCAGCCCGTATTCTCTGATGACAACGGCTATTCTAACCTTAGCGAAACAGCTCATTACTTTATGGGCGGTCTCTTAAAGCACATTGCTTCTCTCTGTGCTATCACCAACCCCAGCACCAACTCCTTCAAGCGTCTGGTTCCCGGCTTTGAGGCTCCCGTAACCGTTGGTTACGCTACCTCTAACAGAAGTGCGGTTATCCGTATCCCCGCTTATGCAAAGTCTCCCGACAAGCGCCGCTTTGAGCTCCGTAACCCCGACGCTACATGTAACCCCTACTTCTGCTATGCAGCTATCCTTATGGCAGGTCTTGACGGTATCAAGAACAAGATCGATCCTCATGCCAACGGCTGGGGTCCCTACGATATGAACCTCTATCACTTAAGCGACGAGGAGAAGGCTAAGCTCAGCCATCTGCCCACCACTCTTGATGCGGCTCTCGATGCACTTGAGGCTGACCACGACTACCTTACCGCAGGCGGTGTATTCCCCGAGGAGCTCTTAAAGAACTT
>JAZRQH010000051.1:0-9295 GCA_045649645.1 Eubacteriales bacterium | reverse complement strand
GCTGACATTAGCTCAGATAAGGGATATAATATTACAGAAGTCGGTTATCATCTACGGCGCACAGCCCCTGATGCTTCTCGAAAAGAGACTTATGCAGAAGGAGCTTCGGGACCGAAAGAATGCAAGATTCCCCGTTATAACCGAGTCGGGAAGGGATATACTCTTTAACTCACAGGTCACATATATGCTTGACCGCGAAAAGGAATTAAAAAACGCATTTATCAATAACCGCCACTTTATCTTCTCGACAGAGACAAGAGACGAAGTAAATACGGTTCTGAAGGCTTACGAAAAGCATACACCTAAAAACGGCGGTATCAGGAGAATAAAGTAAATGAAAAATTATATATTAGCCTCAGCCTCTCCCAGAAGAAAAGAATTGCTGGGTGAGTTGGGCATCACACCTATAGTTTGCCCTACCGATGCAGACGAAACAATAGAAGAAAAGGTCAGCCCCTGCCGTTTTGTAGAGATACTTTCAAAGCGCAAGGCAGATGCCTATACAGGGGATATCGGTGAGGAGGATATTCTCATTGCCTCGGATACTGTGGTTGCTCTCGGAGATATCATTCTCGGCAAGCCCACCGACAGACAGGACGCCTTTGATATGTTAAAGAGCCTGTCCGGCAAGGCGCATAGTGTTTTTACCGGTATTACCGTAAAAAGCGCTGGCAAGGCTGTTACCACTCACGATGAAACAAAGGTCTATTTCAGAGAAATGACCGATGAGGAGATATGGGATTACGTTAACAGCGGAGACTGTGATGATAAAGCAGGAAGCTACGGAATTCAGGGCGAGGCAGGCAAGTTCGTCTCGTCCATAGACGGAAGCCTTAACAACGTTATAGGACTTCCCACAGAATTACTCAAAGAAATACTTACAACAGAATTTAACGTTTAGGAGATAAAAATGAGCAAGACCATAGGAATAAACCTCGGAAGCAATGTTACCACCGTGTACGTGGAGGGACAGGGCGCAGTTGTTCGCGAGCCCAACGCGGTGGCGGTAGACACCTACACACAGGAGCATCTGGCTATCGGTCAGGAGGCTATAAATCTTTATAACAAGACCCCCGGTGCGGTTGACCTTATAACACACATCTATCAGGGTAACGTCAGCGACTACGAAAGAATGGCGATGATCGTTGACCGCGCTATCAAGAAGACCGGCATACGCCGTCCCGAGGTCATCTTTGCAAGCCACGGAGGACAGAGCAGTGCCGACGTTTCTGCTATCGTTGAGATGCTTACGGATGCGGGCGCAAAGAAGATCAGGTGTGTTGACCTGCCTACAGTATGCGTTATGGGCTCAGGCGCACCCCTGAACGACGAAAAGGAGCTTGTGCTATGCGATATCGGAGCAGCAAACTCCGAGATAGGTCTCGTCAAGGGCTGTGCTACCAAGCTTTCCCGTACCGTGCAGTACGGCTGCAACAAGCTGGATCAGGCTATTATCGCTTATATCAAGAACGAATATAACGCTTCCATCACCGAGCGTATGGCAAGAACTATCCGTGAGACTATCGGCTCCGTTCATCCCGGATATTCTGTCGGTGGCTACGACTTTGTAGGTATAGATCTGGTTACGGGTCTGCCCTGTGACCTTACCATAAACTCCACACAGACCGTTGATATAATGAAGCCCTTTGCCGTTTATCTGGTTGCAAACGTGGATGCGGTGTTAAAGAAGCTTCCCGAGCCCATCCTTAATAACGTAAAGGAAAGAGGTATCCTTCTTACAGGCGGCGGTGCTCTTGACGGCGGCATCAAGACTCTTATGGAGGAGACCCTTGAGATCCCCGTACAGATATGTGCCAATTCCACCGAGTGTGCTATAGAGGGTCTGGGTATGATCATCGAAAACCGTAAGATCTTCGACGTTCTGCTCCGCGATCCCCTCCCCCAGTTCAATGACTAAGCGCGAGCGTGCCCTTGCCATAGTAGAAAGGCTTGAACAGATCTACCCCTCGGCAGAATGTGCTCTGCAGTATAACGGTGAGCCCTGGAAGCTCCTTGTTATGGGGATCCTCTCGGCACAATGTACCGACAAAAGGGTAAACATCGTTTGCGAGGAGATGTTTAAGTATATTCCTACCCTCGAGGCTATGGCGCAGGCAGAGGTTGAGACTATTGAAAATTTCGTCAAGCCCTGCGGTCTTTATAAGACCAAGGCGAAGAATATTTCTGCCTGCTGTAAGATGGTTTTGGAAAAATATAACGGCGAGATTCCTCAGACTATGGAAGAGCTTTTAGAGCTTCCCGGTGTGGGACGTAAGATAGCAAATCTGCTTTTGGGAGATATATTCCGTATCCCCTCCATCGTTACCGATACCCATTGCATCAGGCTTTCCGGCAGAATGGGGCTTTCCCCTAAGGGTGAAAAGAATCCCTATAAGGTAGAAAAGGCTCTTGTTCCCATTATACCTAAGGACAAGCAGGTGGATTTCTGTCACCGTATGGTCTGGTTTGGACGTGAGTGGTGTACTGCAAGAGCGCCGAAGTGCGATAGTTGTCCGATGGCTGATATCTGTAAAAAAGCGTTATGAAAATACAAGAATTTAAGAATTATATAGAACTAAGTGACTTATCCTGCTTTTCTGTTGAAAAGATCTTTGATTGCGGGCAGTGCTTTCGCTTTGACCCCGATCCGCTGGGCGGTGTGTCGGGAATATTCCGCGGCAGAAAGTATCGCTTCACACAGGAAAGCGACGACCGTGTAAAAATATACAACACCTCAAAGAGCGACTTTGACGAAAATCTTTTCGATTTTCTTTCCCTTGACCTTGATTATGAGGCAATGAACTCGGATATAGAGAACCGTTTCGGCGGGGATGTTACCATAAAAGAGGCAATCAATGCAGGCAAGGGAATAAGGATACTGCGTCAGGATGCCTTTGAGACCCTTATCTCCTTTATAATCTCACAGAACAACAACATTCCCCGTATCAAAAAGCTTGTTGAGGCTCTCTGCCGTGAGTGCGGAGAGAGGACCGAGGATGGCTACGCCTTTCCCACTCCCGAGGCTATAGTTGATTTAGGCGTAGACAAGCTCCGTGAAATGAAGATGGGCTTCCGCGCCGCTTACATATACGATGCTGCCGTAAAGGTTGCCGAAGGGTCGACAGACCTTGAAAGCCTCAAACGTCTTGATACCGATACAGCTCTTTGCGAATTACAGAAGATCAAGGGCGTAGGACTTAAGGTAGCATCCTGTGTTGCCCTTTTCGGACTTAACAAGCTGGACACATTCCCCGTGGACGTGTGGATAAAGCGTGTTCTTGAAAAATACTATCCCGCGGGACTTAATATAACTGCCCTTGGGGATTACAGAGGACTTTCACAACAATATCTTTTCTATTACGAGAGGTACAAAAATGTCTGAAAAAATCTATACCATACCCATAAACGAGGCCTTTGACGCGGCAGGTGAGGATCACAGCCTCGGCTGTCCCTTCTGTGCTCTCTACGAGAGATTTGAACGCGATCAGCTGGATATAATTTTAGGTGCGGCAATGATGGAGCCGGACACCCGTATACAGACTAACGAAAAGGGCTTCTGTCACAAGCACTACGAAAAGATGTTCAATATGAAGAACCGCCTCGGCATGGCGCTGATGCTTGAAAGTCATCTTGACGAGCTTCGCCGTGATATGAAGGGCGGTATTACCGAGATCTTCTCGGGTAAGGGCAGCAAGGCTGTCGGCAGAATAGAAAAGCTTGAGGGCAGCTGCTACGTTTGCGAGCGTATCGAGCATACCATGGAGCGTGTGTTTATCAACTCAGCACTTCTCTTTGACGAGGATCCCGATTTCAAGAATAAGATAAAGAAACAGCCTTACTTCTGTCTTGACCATTACCGAAAGTTTGTGGAGGCGGGACAGCGCAACGTTCACAAAAAACGCTTCGGCGAATTTTACGAGATCGTCAGCGGCGTAGAGATGGCTTACTTTGACAAGCTACGCGAGGACGTAAGCTGGTTCTGCAAGAAGTTTGACTACAGATACGAAAACGAGCCCTGGAAGGACTCCAAGGATGCCGTTGAACGCGCAATAAAATTCTTAACAGGAAAGGAATAAGGATATGACAAAGCCTCACGTACATTTAAATAAGCTTGCAGAAGAGCTCAAGCTGAACATCCTGTATATGCCCGAGCGCGACGTGTTGGTTACCAACGCCAACGTCAACCGTCCCGGACTTCCCCTGACCGGATTTTTTGAGCACTTCGAACCGTCGAGAATGCAGATCATCGGTAAATCCGAGTTCAATTATCTCTCAGAGCTTGAGCCGGACGTAAGAAAAAAAAGATTAAGACAGTTCCTCTGCCGTGAGCCTATTGCCATCGTTTATTCCACAGGCATGCAGCCCAGCGAAGAAATGATGGATCTTATAAAGGAATTTGACATTCCTCTTTTACAGACTGAGCGTGCCACAAGCGAGTTTATGGCGGCGCTTATCTCCAAGCTTGCAGTATACCTTGCTCCCTGTATCACCCGTCACGGAGTACTGGTTGAGGTTTACGGTGAGGGCGTGCTTATCCTCGGCGACAGCGGCGTAGGTAAGAGCGAGACCGCAATCGAGCTTGTCAAGCGAGGACACAGACTTATAGCGGACGATGCGGTAGAGCTTCGCCGTGTTTCCGACCGTACCATCACGGGTACCGCTCCCGAGATAATCCGCCACTACGTAGAGCTCCGCGGCATCGGCGTCATCGACGTTAAGCGTATCTTCGGTATCGGTGCGGTAAAGGACGTTGAAAAGATAGACCTGGTCATCAACCTTGAGCCTTGGGTAGAGGGCAAGATGTACGACCGCCTGGGTCTTGAGGAGGAGTACACCGAGATCATGGGTCTCAAGATAGTTTCCAACACCATCCCCGTGCACCCCGGACGTAACATGGCGGTCATCATCGAGATCGCAGCCATCAACAACCGTCAGAAGCGTATGGGTTATAACACCGCAAAAGAGTTTAACGACAGATTGATGCAGAATATAGGAATGTAAAAAAACGCCTTCCCCAGCGGGGAAGGGGGACCGCTTGCGGTGGATGAGGAGAGCAGATTATAACTAACTGACGGTATTGACGAAAAACTAAAGAAATGTCAAAGAGATACGCCTTAAACAATTCTGTTCAATCGTTCGTTTGGCGGTATGATGCACACCTCATCCGTCTTTTGCTACGCAAAATCCACCTTCCCCTTAGGGGAAGGCTCTGTAACGACAGACTTATGCAGAATATAGGAATGTAAAAAAACGCCTTCCCCAGCGGGGAAGGGGGACCGCCGTGGCGGTGGATGAGGAGAGCAGGTTATAACAGGCTATGAGTTATAAGTATAACAAGCGGTTAGTTTCTAATGCGCAAATATTGCGTAAAAATATGACTCCCGAAGAAAAGCATCTTTGGTATGATTTCCTCAAAAGACTTCCTGTAACTGTTAACCGACAAAAGAATATAGGTAACTATATAGTTGATTTTTATATTGCCAGCAAACGTATAGCTATAGAGCTTGACGGCTCTCAACACGGAAAGAGAGAAAACCGTGAAGCTGATATGCAAAGAGACGATGATCTCAGAAGAATAGGGGTTACAGTATTACGATATCCAAATTTGGATGTTGATAGAAATTTTGATATGGTATGCGATGATATATTAAAGAAAATAAATATATCCGTAAACGAACTTAAACCGATGAAGTGAGCGCATAGATGCTCTCCTCATCCACCGCAACGGCGAGAACCCCAAAACTCGACAAGCTCGTTTTGAGGACCCCGTCCGCGCGGTCCCCCTTCCCCGCTGGGGAAGGCCCTGTAACGACAGATTGATGCAGAATATAGGAATGTAAAAAGAGCCTTCCCCGGCGGGGAAGGCTCTTTACTATACATTTATATTTGTCAACTGCTAATTTGTTGTAATTGTAAATTTCAATATAATTATATGATACGTATTGCAAATTGACATTTTTTGTGTTACAATGATTATGGATAATGCCCTAATTTTACTTAGGGTGAGGCTATATATCAAAAATATATTCACAGAAGTCGGGAATAGGAGAGTCCCCGATGCTGATAAACCGCTTTGCGGGCAACGTAAAGCATGATCTCCAAAATCTATTTAAAAGGATGGTTTGTATGAAACACTTGAAGAACATCATCTCGATTTTACTTGTGACAGTGATGCTTATAACGTCCTGTCCGATCACTGCCTTTTCGGTAGAAAGGAGTGTAGCTAACCCCGACAGCGGAGTTATGACCACATCTGGGTCGACCATCAACTCTGACGGCATCGTAACTACTAAGAGCGTGTCTGCTGACAGCGCAGGAAACCTTAGTCTCAACATCGAGGCTTACGTAACCGGTAAGACCGTTGAAAACGTTACAGGTGTGCCCTCTGATATTGTGCTTGTGATCGACTGTTCAAACTCTATGCCCTATTGTGTAGGTTGTGGTGATAGATCGGGTTATAAGGGTACTACTACATGTCCTGCATATGGTGAAAATCTTGACACAAATAAGGTTTATTACAGAACGAAGAGTTATGGTGACCCTGTTTATTATTGTTCTAACGGCTGTAATGGATGGTTTAGTGAAAGGCATACGTCTTCCCATGGCGGTACACAATATTTTCCGAGATATTCATGGGATTACGACGATACACATGCTATAGAACAGTTTAGATTATATTCCTCCGGTAGTGACTATGTGTATCCGGATGATTTGAATATAAACACCACATATTGGATTTCTCATGACGGTAACAAACAGGTCAGATGGTGTACGGACTGCCTTGGATGGTATAATGCCAAAGATCAAGATCACTGGAGTAGTGATAGTGCGCCTCACGGCGGAACAACTTATATTCCTGCAAGACAGAACGAAACTCGCAGAGCATCTCATTTCGACCAGTTCCGTCAGCCCTGTGTTGCTTCAAGACGAGAGGCACTTGATGCAGCTCTTGAAACTTTTGTTGACAAAATAATCGACAATGCTACAGGACCGGATAAAAATAGTACTGCTGATGATGTTCATCACCGTCTTGCAGTTGTAACCTTTGCAGGCGATGATGCAGGTAATAATGCAACCAATGCAATCATAACCTGTACAAATAACGAAACACATAAGATAACTAACAACAAGGCTTATTACGATAAAATTGATAAGGGTAATGACGGTACTGCTTATTCTAACTATGCGTATGCTAATTCATTTCAGGATATGACCATTACCGCAAATCAAACGCTTGTTGAAACTGCTATAGATAACAGAGAAAGTAGCGACGGTACTCAAATTGCAAAAGGTATGTATATGGCACTCAATCTTTTTGCTAAAAATCCGCTCTCTACTGCCCCTGACTCAGAAACACGTAACAGAGTATGTGTTGTTTTTACTGATGGAGAACCTACAGACTCGGAAGTAGACGCAATAACTCGTGGTAGGGATATTCATAATCTCAATGTCCCTGTATATACTATTGGTGCGTTTGCTACAGCTAACACCAAAGCCACAAGCTCTGCAGCAAAACTGGCAAATAAATATTATTACTCCGAAGAAAGCCGTTACATGCACCTTTTGTCATCTAACTATCCTGCGGCGACAAGTTATAAGGCTTCAACATCGGCTAGTTATGGATCTTTGAATTCTAATGTATCGGACGGAGAAGAAGGTTATTTCTTCTCGTCAAACAGCACAGATGGTCTCGAAGATATATTTGAAAATATTTACGAAGAAATAGCAACCCCCGATGAAATCTTAGATTCATCTACTATCCTTCGAGACGTTGTATCTTCCAATTTTACTATAAGCGGTGATGCCACCGCTGCGGTTATGAAATATAACCACAGCAGCAAAACGTGGGACAAAGAGTCCACACTCACGCCAAGCAAACCTGCAACGGATACGGTTGAGGTTACAGGATTTAATTATTCCGAATTTTACGTAGATACGACCGATAGTAAGCACATAAGCAAAAAGCTCGTTCTTACTATACCGATTAAACCGACAAATTCAGCTGTCGGCGTACTTTCTACAAACGTTCAGGCAACGTCAGGTATTATTGATGACAATGAACTACTCGAAACACTTCCTTTACCTTCTGTAGAGGTTCCTGCAAAGGTTAACTTTATCAAGGGATGCTCTGATGTTACCGTCAGCGTAACTGCAGATACTCGTACCGGATATACCGGCGGAGGCTCGGGCAACACGCTGTCAATGAGCACATCATCCCAAAAACACAGCGTTAAGGTAGGTAACAGTCTTACCACCATCAAAAACGGTACTACTATGACCGTTGACGTAGGCAATACCGGAGCAGTGGTAACTGCAACAACCGCAAACGGTACAAAAGTAAACGTTACTCAAAGCGGTACTAAGTATACCTTTACCGTTTCCCACAATATGAACGTTACCGTAACTCAGCATACTACCAAGACCGATGCTGCGGTTAAGCCTACCTGTACCGAAACAGGTCTTACCGAGGGTTCGCACTGTTCTGTTTGCGGAAAGGTATTTGTAAAGCAGGAAACAGTTAACGCAACAGGTCACACCTGGGGTGAATGGTACGAGGTTACTCCTGCAACATATTTTGAGAAAGGTGAGGAACGCAGAGACTGTGCAAAAAATGATGCACATGAAACCAGACCTATCGCTATACTCACCGATACCAGCGCTCCCACGGTTGGCGCTACCTACGGTGATCCCGTTGTAACAAAGGACGGCGTTGATTACTTTAAGGGTGACGTAACTGTAAACGTTACTGCTAAGGACGAGGAGAGCCATATCAAAGAGGCAACTTACACGGTTACCAACAATGATACCGGCAATTCTACAAACGGTAGCTTTGCCGATGCTGATCCCAGCGCGTCTGTATCTACAAACGTTCCCCTAATTGGTGACGGCTACTATACCGTTACAGTTAACGCTACCAATACACAGAATGGCAGCGCAGAGCCTACTACAACCAAGACCATCGTTGTAGATAAGACGCCTCCTGTGATCAAGGAAACCGCCAAAGTTAACTATCGCTCTGTCACACTTAAAATAACTGACATACATCTTACAACCGTAACCGTTGGCGATACCGTATATACTGCTGACGAAAGCGGTGAGATCGAAATTACCCTTACAAGAGAATACGGCGAAGACAATAAATCGTTTAATATCATTGCTAAAGATATCGTAGAAAACGAAACTCCTTATACCGTAACCATACTTAAGGACGTTACTCCTCCTACTGTTGCGATCTCTCATGATCCTGCGGCCGAGTATAACGCCGAACCTGTTGACGTTACCATAACTGCAACAG
>JAZRQH010000050.1:0-4088 GCA_045649645.1 Eubacteriales bacterium | reverse complement strand
TAGGTATTTACAGCTTCATTTTTTTTGATTTCTTCAAAGGTCATGTTCATCACCTCAGCTACAGTATAGCAGAAAACGAAAATTATTTCAATATCATATTGCATTGTTGAAATTTTTCTGTTAAAATGTTGCGGTGAGAGGTGACGGAGATGAAAAAGAAGAATTCAGCATTGGGAATAATTTTGGTATTGGCCGCAGGTATACTCTGGGGCTTTTCGGGCTTTTTTGTAAATCTTCTTAAGCCCAGGGGAGTAACTTCTCCTCAGATAGGTATAATGCGTCTCGGCTTTACCTTTATAATGATGCTTCTGTGGACACTTATATTTAAAAGAGAGAATCTTAAGGCGCCTAAGCGCTGTTACAAATATTTCGCGGGTGCGGGAGCTCTCGGTATGGTGGGAAGTACCGTTTTCTATTTCTACGCTATCGAGATG
Organism: Eubacteriales bacterium; assembly: GCA_045649645.1. Taxonomy (GTDB): domain Bacteria; phylum Bacillota; class Clostridia; order Oscillospirales; family CAG-272; genus RGIG7300. Next base: position 3,654 of record JAZRQH010000050.1, on the reverse strand, counting down.
ACCTCTATGGCTGTGGCGGCCGTGCTTATGTATACCGCGCCTATCATAGTTGTCGTTCTGTCTATATTTATCTTCCGTGAGCACCTTACCTTCCTTAAGACTATTTGTTGTGCGGCATCATTCCTTGGAGCTGCCCTTGTTTCGGGTATAATCGGCGGTGTAGGAAATATATCCGTGCCCGGGCTTCTTTGGGGTTGTGCAGCCGGATTTTCTTACGCGCTTTACAGCGTTTTCTCATCCCTTGCGCTTATGAGAGGAGCAAGACCTCTGTCTATTACCGTATATGCTTTCGGTTTTGCTACCCTTGCTATGATACCCTTCGGCAACATCCCTTCTCTTATCACAAAGATAGCTGCTGATCCCGTTATAATTCTTATATCTCTCGGCCAGGCTCTGGTAAGCTGTCTTGTGCCTTACGTGCTTTATACTATTGGTCTTAAGTTTACCGATGCCTCTAACGCATCCATAATGTCAACTATAGAGCTTGTTGCCGCAACCGTCATAGGCTTCCTTGCCTTTAACGAGACTGTGGGCATTCCTGCTATCATTGGTATAGTGCTTGTTATCGGCTCTGTGGTTATGCTGAACGTAAGAATCCCCCACAAACATAAATAATTTAACACAAACTATTGACAAACTGTTAATAAAGTGTTATGATACTTGTATATTTAAACCGATGAGTAAGAGTAGTAGCATTGGTGTCGTGTCTATAGAGAGCTCCCGTGGGTGGAAGGGGAGCGGCACAGCCTATGTGAATGGACTTACGAGGGCGACCTGAATCAAGTAGGGAAGACGTGTTCCGCACGTTACAGTGGTGAGCATATGTTTGTATGCGATATTTGTGCTGTTTGGGTGGCACGCAAGCCTTTTAGTCTTGTCCCAAAGCTGGGATGAGGCTTTTTATTTTGAAATAAACCAAGGAGAATATAAAAATGGAACTTAACGGAGTAAATTTTGATACATATTTTAATAACTATCCCGACAAGGACGGATATTTCGGCAGATACGGCGGTGTATTTATCGAGGATAAATTAAAGGACGCCATGGCAGAGATCACAGAGGCTTATTTCTCTATCTGCCAGTCAAGAAAGTTTATCGCAGAGCTTCGCCGTATAAGAAAGGAATTTCAGGGCAGACCTACTCCCGTTTCTCACCTTGAGAGACTGTCCGACTATCTCGGCGGTAAGGTTCAGCTCTACGCTAAGCGTGAGGACTTGAATCACTCCGGCGCACATAAGCTCAACCACTGTATGGGTGAGGCTCTTCTTGCAAAGTATATGGGCAAGAAGAAGATCATTGCCGAGACGGGCGCAGGTCAGCACGGTGTTGCTCTTGCTACCGCTGCAGCTTACTTCGGTCTTGAGTGCGATATCTACATGGGCTCCGTTGACATCAAGAAGCAGGCTCCCAACGTAGCAAGAATGAAGATCCTCGGCGCAAACGTAGTTGAGGTAACCCACGGTTTAAAGACCCTTAAGGAAGCAGTTGACGCAGCCTTTGACGCATATTCCAAGGAATATAAGGATTCTATCTACTGTATCGGTTCTGTCCTCGGTCCTCATCCCTTCCCCATGATGGTTCGTGACTTCCAGAGCGTTGTGGGTATCGAGGCAAGAGAGCAGTTCATCGAGATGACAGGTCATCTGCCCACCTCTATCGTTGCCTGTGTAGGCGGTGGCTCCAACGCAGCAGGTCTCTTTGCAGGCTTCTTAAACGATCCCGTTGATATCTACGGTATCGAGCCTCTGGGCAGAGGTCCCAAGCTTGGCGACCACGCGGCAAGCCTTAAGTACGGTACAGAGGGCATTATGCACGGCTTTAACTCTATTATGCTCAAGGACGAAAACGGCGAGCCCGCTCCCGTTTACTCTGTAGCCAGCGGTCTTGACTATCCTTCCTCCGGTCCCGAGCACGCTTTTCTTCAGGAGATCGGCAGAGTTAAGTACGACGTTATCGACGACGAGGAGACAATCGACGCATTCTTCAAGCTCGCAAGAATGGAGGGTATAATCCCCGCAATCGAGTCCTCCCACGCGGTAGCCTACGGTATGAAGCTGGCTAAGACCATGGACCACGGTTCTATTCTTATCAATCTGTCCGGCAGAGGCGATAAGGATATGGATTATGTAATTGAGAATTACGGAATCAGATAAGTAATGAAAAGGTGTCCCGATGGACACCTTTCTTGTTGACATTTTTTTACTTTAATGATATAATTTTTAGACCGAAAATCGATATACAAAGAGTGTAAAAAATGAAAAACATCAAACGAGTATTACATTATTATAAGCCTTATCTCGGTATGTTCACCGTAGATATGGTATGTGCCTTTGCTGTGGCGGTGTGCGACCTTGTTTATCCTGTCATAACTCAGGAGATAATCAACGATTACGTTCCGAACAAGCAGATGAATTTTATTCTTATCGGCTGTGCTTGTGTGCTCGGTCTTTATCTTCTTAAAATGTTCCTCAACTTTGTCGTACAGTATTGGGGACATCTGGTAGGTGTCAAGATACAGGGTGATATGCGCCGCGATATGTTCAGCCACCTGCAGAGACTGCCCTTCTCATATTTTGACGAGAACAAGACAGGCTCTATCATGTCAAGGATAGTAAACGACCTGTTCAGTATCGCTGAGCTTGCCCACCACTGTCCCGAGGATATCTTCATATCCTCCATTATGCTTATCGGCTCATTTATTATGCTTGCCCGCATAGACCTTACTCTTACACTTATCGTCTTTGCGGTGCTGCCCTTTATCGTTCTTTATGCGGTGCTTATGCGTAAGCGTATGAAGGATGCTTTTAAGGAATCAAAGGTAAAGACCGGCGAGATCAACGCTAATGCCGAGGTATCACTTACCGGCATCCGTGTGGCAAAGTCCTATACCTCCGAAAAGCACGAGGTAGAGCGCTTTGAGGTATCCAACACCGAGTTCAAGGAATCCCGCCGTAAGAGCTACCGCTATATGGGTCAGTTCTTCTCGGGAATGAATTTCTTAACCGACTTTCTCTATCTCGTCATACTTGCAGTCGGCGGTGTGTTCTTCTATTACGGACGTATAGATATCGGCGAGTTCGTTGCATTCCTGCTTTACGTAACCATGTTCTTAAAGCCTGTCAATAAGCTGGTACAGTTTTTCGAGCAGCTTCAGGAGGGCTTAACGGGAATCGAAAGATTCCTTGAGGTAATGGATGAGACTCCCGAGGAGGATGCTCCCGACGCTACAGAGCTTACCGACGTCAAGGGAGATATCTCCTTTAAGGACGTTACCTTCTCTTACCACAATGAGGACAGGGAAGAGGACACCCTTGTTATTAACGGACTTTCTCTTGACATAAAGAAGGGAACAAAGGTCGCTCTTGTAGGTCCCAGCGGCGGCGGCAAGACCACCCTCTGTCACCTTATTCCCCGATTCTATGAATTGGACGCAGGTACTATCTCCATCGACGGTAAGGATATTACTACCCTTACCCGTCAGTCTCTTAGAGAAAACATCGGTATGGTTGCCCAGGACGTTTTCCTCTTTGGCGGTACTATCCGTGACAACATTGAGTACGGACGTCTTGGTGCTACAGATGAAGAGATAATCGAAGCGGCAAAGAAGGCTAACATCCACGATTTCATTATGAGCCTTGAAAAGGGCTATGACAC
>JAZRQH010000049.1:0-41804 GCA_045649645.1 Eubacteriales bacterium | reverse complement strand
CAAGCGTACTCGGATGTGTCAACACCCCAGAAGTTTGCAATTACCTGAACGAACATGGCTCTGGTCATTGTAACGTTAGGACCGAAGGTAGTCTCGGACATACCCTTAAAATATTCCCAGTTATAGCAACGAAGGAGTGCTTGCTCGTACCACATTCCTGCCTTTACATCAGTAAAGGGGATCATAGGTACTGTAACCTTTTCATAAAAATCTGCACATTCATCGCAAACCAGATACCTTACACCCTCTTTATCAAAGGTTGCAAAATCATCATTAGATACATAATAGAAGTCTGTACCGCTATGCTCATGGTTGAGATAGTATATGATACCGAAGGACTTAACGGGAGAGCCGTAAAGCATATAACCGGGCATACCGTCAAGTGCGGTGTCGGCAACAGAGGCATACTCAGCGTATGTAATAACCTCTTCAGCCTCAAGGTCAAAGCGGTTGGACTTGTATACAAAGTTAGCTCTGGAGTCTACGTTGCCGAATCTGAGTTCATACCAATCAAAATTTTCGGCACCCATGCCTGCAGCAGCGCAAACGTCTGCTACAACTGTTTCAAGTGATACACGCGCCTCGAAGGTCCAGCCTGTCTCGGTAAAGGTAACCGATGCTTCGCCAAGCTCAGAGCTGAGGATCTCGTCAGCTGTGCCGTTGGAATGATAAACAGCAGCGTTACCCTCAAGGTCAAAGCCTACACAGTAGAAGGGTGCGTTCTTCTCGTAGTTTGCAGGATCGGAAGAAAGAACGTTAAGTAAATCAATAGTAAGTGCGAAAACGTCACCGTCAAAGCCGTAATCTCCGCCGTCTATAGCTTCGGTAAGGTCAGAAGGACAAAGAAGATTATCGATAGTCATATTTTCGCCAAACTCAGCGATCTCAGCCGCAAAATAGAGATAATTTTCATCATACGCTAAATACGACTTAGCGTTCATATCGATTGCGTTCTGTTTGTTGTGGCTGATAACCGCAAGTGTACTGTTGTCAAGAACGGTAGGATCAGACCAGCCGTCTGCATTGTCGATAGTACCGTCAAGTGTAGGAGTAGACTGCCATACACACACGTCATACATATCATCAAAAAGTGCAAAGCTGCTCATAGGAACAAGCATACAAAGCACAAGAAGAAGAGAAACTATAATTTTAATCTGCTTCATAGGAATTCTCCTTTATATTTAATCAAAATAATTATATCAATAAATTATGTATCGAAAATCAAATATATATGAAGTTTTCATGAACATCACAGAACATCATGAACAAAAACTCCGTCTACAAGTGTACATTTAACGTTAATATCAGTATCGAACACGGTAAGGTCAGCAGCTCTTCCCTTTTCTATTATACCATACTGATCTGATATACCCATAGCGCGCGCAGGATTCTCGGTAAGCATACGGACTGCTTTTTCAACAGGGACGTCAGCCATAGTCACCATTGTACGGACAAGACGGTCGGTGGTAGCAACACTGCCTGCAAAAGCAGTTCTGTCCATAAGCTTTGCAACGCCGTCCTCAACTACGATATCATAACCGTTGGCGTAGCTTCCAAAACGGAATATGCCTTCACCCATACCGGCAGCACGCATAGAGTCGGTAACAAGAACTATCTTATCCTCAGGCTTGAACTTGTATACCATCTTGAGTATCTCGGCAGGCAGATGACATCCGTCGGCAATAAGCTCAACATACATACTGTCAAGATAGATTCCTGCCTCAACCGCTCCTGCAATACGCCAGGCGTTCTTACGGTGAGTAAGAGGCATACAGGAATATAGATGAGTCATTATGGAATAGCCGCCCTTTTCGTGAGCTCTCTCGATATCGGTAAAGACAGCATCTGTGTGTCCGATGGAGGGTATTACGTTATGCTCGCGCATAAACACACCAAGCTCGTCCGAGCCTTCAAGCTCGGGAGCAACGGTCATACGCACGATATCATCGGACAGAGCAAACAGCTCCTTATACTCTTCGGGATCGGGAAGACGGATATACTTTTCGTCCATAGCACCCTTCTGGTTTTTGGAAATGTAAGGGCCTTCGAGATGTATGCCAAGCAGCTTTGCACCGTTCTTCATTTCCTTTGCCTTTTTGAATGCAGAAAGGGACGCCTTGAGCTCCTCCTCGGATGCGCTCACTGTTGTAGGATAGAGTGCCGTACAGCCGTACTTTGCGTGATTGACCGCAACAAGGTCGTATTCCTCGGCAACCGAATCCATAAAGTCATATCCGCCGCTGCCGTGGGTATGTATATCGATAAATCCGGGAGAAAGATAGAGTTCACCCATACCGTCCACTATACGGTCATATCCGCTCTCGTCACATGCGACAAATCCGTCTATAAATCCGTCGGTCACAGACAGCGCGCTCTCGGACAGTATCTCTCCTTTATTGATGATCTTGAAGTTTTTAAACAGAATCTTCATTTGGTCTCCTATTGGGTAACAAAAATTGTATTTTAGCATAATATACCTTAGAGGTGATATTATGAGTAATTCGGAATTGAATTTCTTTGCATCCGCTAACTCAGGTCGCGGATTTATAAATTTTTATGGGGATATATTCAAGGGCTTAAACAAGCATTACATCATCAAGGGGGGTCCGGGAACAGGCAAAAGCTCACTTATGAAGGCCGTAGCAAAGGAAGCGCAAAGTAAGGGTATGAGCGTAGAAAGATTCTACTGCTCAAGTGATCCGTATTCCCTTGACGGTGTGATAATAAAGGAATTGTCGGTGGGGATAAGTGACGGTACCGCTCCTCATACAGCCGACCCAAAGTATCCGGGAGTAACCGATGAGATAATCGATCTCGGCAGGTTCTGGAACAAAAATATACTTAAGTCCTCACAGGAGCATATCACAGAATCGGCTAACCTAAAGATGTGTCTGTATAAGGACGTATATTCATATCTCAACGCCGCTCTTACTCTTGACCGAGTACACCATCGTGCTTTAACGGAGATTACAGATATTCAGGCGCTTAATATCCTTACAAGATCTTATACCGACGTGATCCCCCAGCGCAGAGGCAGAAGATCAGTACGCCTGATCGACGGCATCACCATGAAGGGATATCACAGATTTGAGCCGTACAAGGATGAAGCGGAGGTCATATATAACCTGAAGGATAGCTACGGCATAGGACATATCTTCCTCGGTAATATACTTAAAACACTCTGCGACAGTGAGATCACGGTATCCTATGATGCGCTCGACACAAACAAAGTAAATATGTTATATCTTCCTTTGGATAAGGTGCTCTTCTGCATTAACACCGACTGCGGAGAAGAGATAGATCTGGATGACTTTATATCAAAGAGCATCACCCTCGACGGCAACGCAGAACTCAGAAAAGATCAGCTACTGTCAGACGCTTATTCCCTGCTTGCAAAAATAGAAAATGAGCATTTTGCACTTGAGAAGATATACATATCAGCTATGGATTTTTCACTTAAGGAAGAATATCAGGAAAAGCTTATAAAGGAAATATTCACTTGATAAAATTGTTTTGGTATGGTAAAATAGATCAACTAAGCTTAGGAGAAATATTTTGAAAGTTACTCTGTTTGCGTTAAATTCATCATTTACACATACCAACCTTGCGGTAAGATATCTTGCATCCGCACTTGATAAGAGGGGTTTTGACACCCATATATTAGAATACACCCTAAAGGACAAAAAAGCAAGAGTTTTGCACGAGCTTGTACGCACAGAATCTCATATTTACGCATTTTCGGTCTATATATGGAATATAAACGAGATGTTGTCATATGCAAGAGACCTGAAAAAGCTCATGCCCGACTCCTACATAATCTTCGGTGGACCCGAGGTCAGCTTTGAAAACGAAGAGTTCCTTGCAGAGCACCCCTACGTTGATATACTTATACGCAGCGAAGGTGAAGCAGTCATAGCTGATATATGCAGTTCTCCCGAAGAATACAGGATCGTAGACGGTTTATGCCGCAATGACTTCACAGAGATGGGTATACTCTACGACGTATATCCTGCGGTGGGTGACATACTTTATTACGAATCAGTAAGAGGTTGTCCTTACCGATGCAGTTACTGCCTATCCTCTCTGTCCCAAGGTATAAGGGCAAAGAGCGCAGAGCAGACACTTGCAGAGTTAAAGCAATTTGAGAAGCTGGAAAGCAAACCGAGAATAATAAAATTCATCGATCGCACCTTCAACTACGACATTGCACGTGCAAAGAAGATATGGAAAGCACTGTGCTCTGACGAATACACGCTCAACTACCACTTTGAGATAGCGGCGGATCTGCTGGATGAGGAATGCTATGAGATACTGTCAAAAATGCCGTCGGGTAAGATCCAGTTCGAAGCAGGTATACAGAGCACCAACCCAAAGACACTTGTCGCCATCAACAGAAAAACAGACAGTTCACAAGTAATAGAAAATCTGACAAGATTAAAGTCATACGGCAACATTCATATCCATGCCGATCTGATCGCAGGCCTTCCCTACGAGGATATCGACAGCTTTGCAAAATCCTTTGACAGTGCTATATCCTGCTGTCACAAGTTGCAGTTAGGCTTTCTTAAAATGCTTAGGGGTTCGTATATAAGAAACGGCTCGGATGAACACGGATATATATACGAAAGCGACTCACCCTACACGGTGCTTTCAAATAATTATATGTCCTACAACGAGCTATACCGTCTCAAGCGCATAGCCGCAACGATAGACAGGTTTTATTCAAGCGGCCGATTCGAAAACACTATGGAATACGTGCTTCGGACAGTTAAGTCACCCTTTAGGTTCTTTTCCGCGCTTTGTGATATGCAAATAAAGGGACTTGAAAAGTGCTCCCAGCACGAATGCAGAATGATGCTTGTAGATATACTACGCAAAGATGAAACAGCATTGGGCAAGCTTGCCCTTGACACCCTGATACACGAAAACAAAAATCCCCCTAAGGAGCTTCAGGGACTGTACACCGAGCACTTAAGGGATATTATAAACTCAGATGACGGAAAATTCAAGGGTTGCAGAGGTAATAATTTATATATTTACAGCTTTAATTTTGATAAAGAAAACTACTACATTATCAACAGAAATGAACATACCATGGAAAAACGGTGCATCAAATGATGCACCGTTAATTTTAGTTAGCTATCTCAAAAACGTTTTCGTCGGGAATAACTACCTTCTTGATAGAAGCACCGACAGCGGCAAGCTTGCCAACAATGTTGTCGTAACCGCGCTCAATATAGTGGATGTCCTCTATCTCGGTCTTACCCTTGGTAGCAAGTCCTGCTATGATCATAGCGGCTCCCGCTCTCAGGTCTACCGCTCTTACCTTTGCAGGCGAGAACTTCTCGACACCCTCGACAACTGCTGTCTTGCCGTCGACCTTGATGTTTGCGCCCATACGCTTGAGCTCCTCTACGTATCTGAAGCGGTTATCCCACACACCCTCGCTTAAAAGGCTGACCCCATTAGCCAGACAGAGCAGCACACACATCTGAGGCTGCATATCGGTAGGAAATCCGGGATAAGGAAGAGTTCTTATGTTAACACGCTTAAGTTCAGGTACAGCACCGACTATAATGTAATCGTCACCCTCGAACACGGCAACACCCATCTCTCTGAGCTTTGCGGTAACCGATTCAAGGTGCTTGGGAATGATGTTCTTTATCTTCATCTTGCCGCCGGTTGCTGCTGCGGCGATCATATAGGTACCTGCCTCGATCATATCGGGGATGATAGCATAAGTGCAACCGTGCAGCTCCTTGACACCCTTGATCTTGATGGTGCCGGTACCTGCGCCCTTGATGTTTGCACCGCAGGAGTTAAGGAAGTTTGCAAGGTCAACGATATGGGGCTCACGGGCAGCATTCTCAATGACAGTAGTGCCTTCTGCACAGGCAGCTGCTATCATAAGGTTCATGGTAGCACCTACCGTTACAACGTCAAAGAACACCTCAGCTCCCTGAAGTCCGTTCTGAGTGGTTGCTTCAATACGTCCATTATCTACCACAACGTCTGCACCGAGAGCGGTAAATGCCTTGATATGCTGGTCGATGGGACGAACACCGAAATCGCAACCGCCGGGATAATCAACGCTCGCTTTACCGAATCTGCCAAGCTCGGCACCGATAAGGTAATAGGATGCTCTCATACGTCTTACAAGCTCTGCGGGGCTGCTTCCCTGCTGAACCTCGGACGCGTCTATCTCGACCACGTCCTTCTTGAGCATTTTTATCTTAACACCCATGCTCTTGAGTATTTCAAGAGAAACACCAATATCAACAATGGGAGGTATATTTTCAAGGACTATCTTTTCTTTAACCAGCAGGCAGGCGTAAACAACAGCAACCGCTGCGTTCTTGGCACCGCTGACTTCAATATCACCATACAGCGGCTGACCGCCGTTGATAACGATTTTCTCCATGCGAAATGTCACCCTTCTCAAAAATTATTTATCGCAAACTGTAAAAGCAAAACTGCATATGTATAAATTATTCAAGTTATTATATCACATTGTTTCAAAAAAATAAAGAGGTTTTGGAAAAATTAATAGATATTTCATTTAGTACGAAACAAAACAGTACTGATAACATTTTATGCAGGGACATAGATTATGCTAATCGGCATAATACGCACAGGCAAGATCCACCACCATTCCATAGCTCTGAGAGCCCGCATTATCACCCGAAGCCTTGAGATAGGTATCGTTTATCGTATCGGTAACGTTTGATGCAACCGAGTCCCTGTATCTGTCAAAGAAGGTTGAGAACGCTACCAATTCTCCTCTTATGCGCAGGTCCATGTCAGAGATATAGCTGTTATATTCATCAGCTGATGCCTTGTGCATTGCCGAAAGAACGTACTCAAGCATACTCATAGCCGCACTGTAGCGGATATAGTCATCCTCTGATTCGAGACATACTAAAAAAGCAACAAAGTTTGCCTCGTTCTCAGGAGCTACACCTCTTTGATGCGCCATCTCGTGTGCCATAGTATAAGGCATGGAATAATCGGGGTAGTTTATATTTAAGTTTGCTTCACCCGTATAATAAGTGAATATACCCGATATATGGGTATAGGTCATTATCGGACTTACTGCAAGGATCTTGACGTTGGATCTAAGCTTAGGAACAAAGCTGTGCTTCCGGCTAAAGGAATCATAGGCATCATTGAGCTTAACGTTAAGCTCCTTAAAGGAATATGGCATGGTTGACGAGCCGTCGTATATATACTCAACCTCATCAATGACTTCATTTATCTCGTCAACAAGACAGTCGGCGGTGTGCTCAAGCTCGCTATAGATCACGTCCTTTGCCTCAAGACCCAGCTTATCCTCAAGAGGCGAGCCGTTATAAGCAACTCCGAACATAAAGACAAAGGAGCTGAACATAAGTGAGAGACAGGTAACAAGTGACACTATAAATCTGCCTGCCTTGATATCATCCTCATAGCATACCTTAAAATATATAAACAGCGCTATAAATATAAACAAGGGCAAGCAAAGAAACATAGCTTCGCCCAAAGAAAAAGGCAGAACCCCTGTTATCTTGGATATAATCAGGCGGCAAAAGGAGCTGACGTATCTGTTGAACCAGTCGGAAAATCCTTCTGACAGCTTCGATATGACCAATATCACGGCTGACAGGGCCGCAAGCAGCATACAAAATCGCGATATCGCTGAAAAATATTTATCAAGAAATCCTTTAAATTTCATCATTTCTCCTGAATATCTTAAATCTGTGCGGCAGGGGTGCAGAAACAGTGATCGTCTTGCCGTCAGGCAACGGGAAGGCAAGAGATGACGCGTGGAGCATAAGTCCCTCCCGCGCTTCGGCACCGTACAAGCCGTCACCGTATATACAATGACCGATATACTGCATATGAACCCTTATCTGATGAGTTCTGCCCGTTATAGGCTTGACCTCCAGAAGGGTGTGATCATCATAATATTCTTTGCAGCAGTAAAGAGTCTCGGCATATTCAGATCCCTTACCGCTTTCACTGGCTTTTCTGAATATGATACTGCCCTCTTTTCGGGATATATATGCTATGATCCTTCCCTGTTCCTTTTCAGGTATGCCGCAGACCACGGCATAATATATCTTTTCAAATTTGTTTTCCTGAAGGCTTTTTGAAAGCTTGGCGGATGCGGCTCTGTTTTTGGCAACAAGAACAACGCCGCTGGTCTCTCGGTCAAGTCGGTTGACCGCACGAAAAACAAAGGGGATTCCCTTTTGAGCGTAGTAATACGCCAACGCATTTGCAAGGGTGTCGGTATGATGGTTATGTGATGGGTGAGTAGGCATACCCGAGGGCTTGTTGACACATACCACATCTTCATCCTCATAAAGAATATCAATAGGTATCTCTACAGGCGTGATATGATCGTTCATATCCTCTTCGCTATCCTCAACATCAAGTTCAAGTATATCATTCTCCTTGAGAACATACCTAACGGTAACGTGCTCGCCGTTGACACGGATACCGTCACCGTTTTTAAGGGATACGACCTGACCTCTCGAAAGCCCAAGCTCGCCAAAGAGTATTTCCTTAACCGTTTTTCCCTTGCGGGAGATATCAATATTAATTATCATTTCTTTGCAAGGGCATCGCAAACCGCTTTGTTGGGTGTTACGTAAGCCGAATAATTGGTATGATAGATAACAAGACCAGGCTTTGCGCCTGCGGGCTTCTTGATATTCTTTACAAGCGAATAGTCAACCTCAACAGACGCCTTATCCGACGCCTTGGAATGGGTTGCGGCTATAACGGCAGCCTCGGTAAAGTCTTCAGCCGGAGGCTCCTCCATACCGTCGCAGAACATTATAACGTGGGAACCGGGCATATTTTTGGCATGGAACCAATAGTCACCCTTTGACGCCAGCTTAAAGGTAAGACGATCGTTTTGAGTGTTATTCTTACCGCAGAGAACACGGTAGCCGTTGGTGGTCTCGAATTCAAGGGGCTTGGTCTGCTGCTGCTTTACCTGAGTATAGTTCTTCATACGGGAGCCGTAGCCCGACTCGTAGAGCTCTCTTCTGATCTCGTTTATCTCAAGCTCGCCCTCTGCACGGTCAAAGGATTCAAGCACGCTGTAAAGATAGTCAAGCTCAGTAGCTGAGATATCCATCTGCTTCTGCAGCTCTGTTTCTGCTTTTTTAAGTTTGTTGTATTTCTTATAGTACCTCTGCGCATTGGCTGCGGGATCCAGTCGGTAGTCCAGAGGCACCGTGACCTCTGCCATATCGGGGTCGTAATAATCTATAAGGGTAGCCTTATGCATACCTCTCTTGAGCGCGTAAATGTTTGAGGTTATAAGATCTCCGTAGCGCTTGAGCTCCTCCTTGTCGGCGCAGTTGCGAAGATCCTCCTTTTGTAATGCTGTCTTTTTTTCAAGGCGGGATATTGCGTTTTCGATGAGCTTAAAGAGATCGCTTGCCTTCTGCTTGATACGGTCGGTACGCTCTCTTTCATCAAAGTAGCTGTCGATAAGCTCGCCAAAGGACTCGCATACCTCACACTTCATCTTACTGCCGTACTGTGTTATGGGCATAAAGCAGTATTCCTTTGGTGTGCCCTCATCATCACGGATAAGTGTGGGTACAAAATCGCAATTCTTAATTCTGTCAATAACAGACTTAAAAGACTCCCAGCTTCCCTTTAATGCGATCTCTCTTGCCACAAGGGCAGAGATACCCATATATCGGGAGGTTATAAACTTGGAAAGATCCCCCTGCCACTCAGCGACAGCTGCCTCAAAACCCTCCTTAGTTTCGGTCAGCGGATCTATCTTATCCTGGGACGGCGGCATCTCGTATATCATACCCGGAAGCACCTGACGCTTATGGCTGGTGGTAAGATCGACTATCTTGATAGCGGATATGATCTTCATCTCAGAGTCGCAGAAAATGATATTACTGTACTTACCCATTATCTCGCAGACGATAGACTTCTTGGTTTTGAAGTTCATATCGTCACGTGCCTCAAAATCTATACGGCAGGCACGCTCAAAGCCAAGCTGCTCGACACCTGTGATCCTTGCGCTCTGAAGATGCTTACGAAGAAGCTGCGTAAAGGTAGGGGGTACAGAAGGATTCTGCAACGAAAGATTGGTAAGATTTATTCTTGGGGTATTTGCTCCGGCAGACATAAGGAGCTTTAAGTTTTCTTTTCTTCCCTCGGGACGGAGATTGAACACCAGCTCTTCTCTGCCCGGCTGATATATCTTGTCTATTTTTGCGCCGATGATCCTATTCTTAAGCTCATATACGCACGCTGATAACATTCCTGCATCAAAAGCCATTATTCTTCCTCCTTGTAACAGTTATAGTAATATTCTTTTCCTATCTCGGTAAAACCGCAGCCGAGAGCTGTAGCTATAGACGCAGTATTGAAGCAGGAGGCACGGTAGGTAGGCACCTTGCCCATATCTATGATCTTGTGCGCCATATCGCAAAGCACGGCTTTAGCGTAGCCCTGACCTCTGAATTCGGGCAGGGTCTCCACCGCCAGCTCCACCTCATCCTCATCATCTTCGATAAAATAGTTTGCCGCAGAAATAGCCGCTATACGTCCGTCTCTTACTATCAGTGAAGCGGGCTGCCCGTTCTCCCTGATAATGTCTGCTTCAAACTCGGTCTCATCAACGGTATATTCGGCGTTTTCTATATCAACGGTTTCTATACCGCTTTTACTTGCTTTTGTTCCTTCAAAAACAACGTAGTATTCCAGCGCAACGTCATATCTGATATAACCGTCGATTTCTATATTTGCATCGAGAAATCTCAGCGCTTCCTCAGAAAAATATTTGCCTTCATATCTTTCGGCATATTCCTCGGCAAGTGCCAACAGCTCCTCATACACGTCTATATTCAATTCGTCATTCGAAAGGCTGACTGATATAGGAATAATCATATCATCCTTATAGGGCTTTGTTATTCTGATCATAGCATCTATTATAACACAAAATACACCCCGTTGCAATGCGTCGGGGTGTAATAAATTTATTTTTTTGACAGTTCCTTTGTGTTAAATTCTTCCGGTGTAACAAATGTAGGAACAATACGGTGGAGTGCCGAGATAACTCCCGCTTCGTCGTCGTCTGTTGCGGCCTGCTTAAGGGCGTGTATGTCTCTAATGAAGATTTCTTCATCAAGCTCTATGTGCTTACCGATAAATATAAGTTCATTGGAGGTTTTCTGCAATCCCTCCTCATCCATAAGAAGCTCCTCTTTAATCTTTTCGCCGGGTCGAAGACCGGTAAACTTGATCTCAACATCCTTATAAGGACGTTTGCCGTACATACGGATAAGATTTTCGGCAAGAGATACTATACGCACAGGCTTACCCATGTCAAGCACAAAAATCTCACCGCCCTGTGCAAGCACAGAGGCCTCAAGCACAAGGTTAACCGCCTCGGGTATGGTCATAAAGTATCTAATGATGTCAGGGTGAGTAACGGTTATCGGCTTACCCTGCTCTATCTGTCTCTTAAAGAGAGGAATTACAGAACCGTTAGATCCAAGAACGTTACCGAATCGGGTCGTAACGAAATCGGTCTTACTGTCGGGCTGCTGAGAAAGATACTGAATGATCATCTCGCAACAACGCTTTGAGGCGCCCATTACGTTAGTAGGGTTCACTGCCTTATCGGTCGAAATCATAACAAATCGGCTGACGTCATGAGCAAGAGAAATAGTCGCAACGTTAAACGTACCAAGAACGTTATTCTTAATTGCCTCAGCGGGAGAGTTTTCCATAAGAGGAACATGCTTGTGAGCGGCCGCATGGAAAACTATATCCGGCTTGTATGTATCAAAAATCTGATTCATCCTGTGATAATCACGAACCGAAGCAATAAGTGTAACGAAATCCAGATCTGAGCCGTACTCCATACGAAGCTCCTGCTGTATATCATAGGCATTATTCTCGTATATATCAACAATAACGATCTTCCCAGGATTGTACATTGCAAGCTGACGGACTATCTCAGAACCGATAGAACCGCCGCCGCCGGTTACCATACACACCTTGCCGCATACAAAGTTTTTGATATCTTCGTTATCAAAGGTCACAGACTTTCGTCCAAGAAGGTCTTCAATCTTAATATCACGTATCTTATTGAGTATAGTTGTACTTTCAGCATTCATCAGAAGATTACTGAACTTTGGAACCAGACGCACAGGCAGATTGGTCTCTGAACAGATATTCAATATTTCCTGTCTTATGTCATCGGGACACGTGGGAATAGCAAAAATAATCTGTTCAATATTATATTTCTCGACAACAGCGGGAATTTCATCGGTGCCTCCTACAATAGGAACACCTCTGACCTTTGTACCATGCTTACGGCGGTTGTTATCTACAATACAAACAGGATCAAAGTATGCAAGCTGGGTTTCAGAATCATCATCCTGAGCCAGGTATATCTCTTTAATGATACTTGCACAGGTGTTTCCTCCACCTATAATAAGAGTACGCTTAACGTCAGCTGACTTTCTGCCCGCAGCAGAAATAATGTCGAAACTGAATTTAAACACAAATCGCATTACAAGTATGCTGATCACAGCCACAGTACAATAAGAAACATAAAACAGATACGGAACACCATGCATAACAACAAAGACCCCGAGCATCTCAAAGAAAAAGCTGCTGACAACACCTATGGTACAAAGAACATAATCCTTTATACCGAAGTTTTTCCATGCTCGCTTGTATGCCCCAAGAACATTCAGAACAAAAACCACAAGGGCAGCGGATGTAAAGGCTGCCATAACAAGATGTTTGCCCGAAAGGGAACGGAAAAACTCTCTATATATGAAATGTGTTATCGCAACGTCAAGCAGTATAACCATTGCATCTGCAAGCATGACCATAAACTTACTGAAACGAAAGCTTTTGATCGATTTATCCATAACATCTCCATAATAATATATATTTTTACTTATTTTAGCATTTCTAACTGTATTTTGTCAAGAGATTTCTCTACTATTGAAATTTTACAACTCCTTTAACAAAAAAGATCCCGTTTATAAAAACGAGATCTACTGGCACCCGCAGCGGGAATCGAACCCACAACTAACCCTTAGGAGGGGTTTGTTATATCCATTTAACTATGCAGGCATTGTGTGTATTATATACTATATTGTATATTTTTTCAAGTCTTTATAATAAAATACTTGAATTTTATTATTGCTTGTGATATAATTACAAAATGTATAATTATTTACAGAGGTGAGATAATGTCAGCATTCAAAAGAAATGCTCTAACGTTCGGAATTACGTTCTGTATATCCTTTCTGATATTCGGAATCGTAGCTTATATAATTATGTCCATGTTCTTAGGTCCTGCAGATAAAACCGAGCCTGTAGAGCCCGAGGAAACAGACGATATGATCGTCGGATTTGAGGATGCGGTTAACAGCGATACCGTAACAGGCTCAAGCTTTACGGCTCTGCTCGTAGGTACCGACTATCAGCCCAGGGTCACACCCGATGCTCCCTCCAGAGCTGATGCCATCATCCTTGTTCGCTTCTCCTGCGAGACAAACACCGTTATCTATATGAATATCCCTGCGGTTACCCAGATAACCGTTGACGGTAATCCGACTACACTCTCAAAGGCGTATACCGATAAAGGTATCGAATATCTGACCGAAAAGATACAGGGTCTGACCGGATTACAGATAAACTACCACGCGATCGCTTCGGTTGCTATTTTTGACGATCTTATCAACTCCCTTGGCGGTGTCAGCTACCCCGTACCCGTAAATATGGAGTACGAGGACAAAAAGCAGAACCTCAGGATCGACCTCAAGAAGGGCGAACAGGAGCTTGACGGTGCAGATGCAATCGATATGCTCCGTTACCGCAGTGACAGCTACAGTGACAGAATGCTGCGTAATGTACAGTTTATGAGAACTCTTGTGGAAAAGTACACCAAGGCAAGTCTAAAGGGTGATGCAGAGCATCTGTATACTACAGTATTTGAATATCTTATTTCAAACTTTGAAGAGGATGACCTCTTAAAGCACCTTGATACAATATATAACTATTCATCCTACGAGGGCAAGGTTCTTACCTACCCCGGTGACTTCAAGAAGGACGGTGACGAGGACTATTTCGTTCCCAAGACCGACGAAGCCATAGAGATGTTAGCTGAATACAAAAATTATTAAAGGAGTTTATATACAATGGACAACAGACAGAAAACTATGGACAAGATAGTTGCTTTATGTAAGACCAGAGGCTTTATATACAGCGGCTCAGAAATATACGGCGGTCTTGCCAACTCCTGGGACTACGGTCCTCTCGGCGTTGAGCTCAAGAACAACGTAAAGAAGGCATGGTGGAAAAAGTTCGTACAGGAATCTCCCTACAACGTAGGTCTTGACTGTGCTATCATCATGAATCCCGAGACCTGGGTTGCATCCGGTCACGTAGGCGGATTTTCCGATCCCCTTATGGACTGTAAGGCATGCAAGACACGTCACCGCGCAGATAAGCTGATCGAGGACTACATTGCCGAAAACAATCTCGACATCAACCCCAACGGCTGGACCAACGACAAGATGGCTGAGTTCATCGCCGAGAACGGTATCGTTTGTCCCGACTGCGGCAGCAAGGACTTTACCTCTATCCGTAAGTTCAACCTTATGTTCAAGACATACCAGGGCGTAACCGAGGATTCTACCTCCGAGCTGTATCTGAGACCCGAAACTGCACAGGGTATCTTTGTAAACTTCAAGAACGTACAGCGTACTACCCGTAAGAAGATCCCCTTCGGTGTAGGTCAGATCGGTAAGTCCTTCCGTAACGAGATCACACCCGGTAACTTTATCTTCAGAACCAGAGAGTTCGAGCAGATGGAGCTTGAGTTCTTCTGCAAGCCCGGCACCGACCTTGAGTGGTTCAAGTACTGGAAGGATTACTGCGAAAACTTCCTCTACGGTCTCGGCATCGCTAAGGAAAACCTCAGACTCCGTGACCATTCTCCCGAGGAGCTCTGCTTCTACTCCAAGGCTACAACCGACTTTGAGTACCTCTTCCCCTTCGGCTGGGGCGAGCTCTGGGGTATAGCAGACAGAACAGACTACGACCTCTCCCAGCACGCTGAACACAGCGGCGAAGCTCTTGAATACTTCGATCCCGAAACCAACGAAAAGTACGTACCCTACGTTATCGAGCCCTCCCTCGGTGCAGACAGAGCTCTGCTTGCACTCCTCTGCGAGGCATACGACGAGGAGCAGGTTGGCGAAAACGATACACGTGTCGTTATGCACTTCCATCCCTTCATTGCTCCCTTCAAGGCTGCGGTTCTTCCTCTCTCAAAGAAGCTTTCTGCTGAGGCTCAGGAAGTATACGCAATGCTTGCAAAGAACTACAACGTTGACTTCGACGAGACAGGTTCGATCGGTAAGAGATACCGCCGTGAGGACGAGATCGGTACTCCCTACTGTATCACTTACGACTTCGAGTCCAAGGAAGACGGCTGCGTAACAGTTCGTGACCGTGACACCATGGAGCAGGAAAGAATCAAGATCGAGGATCTTGAGGCTTACCTTGCTAAGAAGATGGTATACTAAGATAAATATTTTTAAAGTGCTATCCGTACGGATAGCACTTTTTTAATGTATAGGAAATTACGATGTGGCGTGTGATGGACAAAAGACGTTATTTGTGCCACAAAGCGCAGTTTGGGTGGGACGCCGGGGTTCCCGAAGCGAGCTTGTCGAGCTTTGGGGTTCGCGGCAACTTGCCCCTTGTTATGCCGCTTTTTCGATTATTTTTAAGTTTTCAGGAAGTATACCCGCCTCGGTATATACTATCTCCCGTATCTGTGTGATCTCGTTTTCAAGCAGACCGTCGCTCTTGACCACGACCGTAGCGTTACCCTCACTGATCACTGCAACACAATCCTCAAAACCCTTGGAAACAACCAGAGATTCTATATTTCCCTCCGACTGGATATTGGCGGCTATAACGTTTATCGCCGCAAGCGCTGCATTGCGATCCTCCTCGAGTGTTGCTTCGTTGTCAACTATAGTCTGTAACACCTCAAGAGCCTCGTCCCTTGTTCTCTGCCTTGATACCTCCGTCATAGCAAAGTAAGATTCGGCGTTCTCGATATCTACAAGCTCACTTTCGCTTTTGTTTTCGGACGCCGTCGAGACCCCGTCACCCGGCTTGAAGTAGCTCCAGTTCAGATATACTGCTCCTCCGATTATACCCAGAGATGCAAGGACGATTATGTTCCGCTTCAGGTTTTCTCTTGAAAAGCCCTTTTTTATCCTTTTGGCTCCGTCGGTAAGTAGATTTTTTGTTTTTCCTATGTTCATAGCATTACCTCACTGTTTTTTATATATTTATATTCGGTAAGTTTCTTATCTATTACTATGCATCTACAAATATATCGGTCGTCGGAATATCAAACACGCTTGCTATAAGCTCGGTTATCTTAGCCTCCGCTCTGTCAGGATCTTCACTGTCACACACCACCGCGACACCCTTTATTACAGGAGATATCTCCTTGAGCAACAGAGCTTCTTCATCTCCTGCGCTGTAATATTTACTGTTTTCTCTGTCTGCCGACGATTCGGTATCAACGGCATATACGTATTCTACCCCACAGTCCTGTACCACCATTACCTTTACGTTACTGACACCGCCAAGTCCGGATATAAGCTCGGTGAGCTTATGCTCTATCATATCCTCGTAGCTTGCTTTAGCCTCGGTAGATACCTTTGTTTTTTCGCTTGTGAACAGAAGTATTACCGCGCAGAGCACGCCCACGGCTATCAGTATAAGGCTCTTACGGTTAAATATCTTCACAGGTCACCCTCACCTCACAGTCTTTATCAAAAATACTCCTGATATAGTTTACCGTATCCGAATACAACAGGCCGTTTTCAATGTCATAGATCACCTCTATCTCTTTAATCTCAAGAGCTTCGGGCACCCCGTTGCTTATTACCTTTACGTCTGCAGGCTCTACGTCAAAGCGTTGATAAAGAGTATCCTTGAGCTCCCTTTCTATATTCTCGCAGGCTTGCTCCAACACCGTATCGGTATACGTACTCATGGATGCCTGTCCTTCGGCAAAATCGATGTCACCCGTCTTAATCTGCGGGAGCTTAACTACTGCATTACACAACGGAAGTAGTAATACCGAGGTTATAACAAGGCTTATAAGGAAATTAAGATATTTTGACACCCGCGGGTTTTCGGGGGCAAACATGGTTATAACAGAGCCTGATACAGATACTATAAGAAGTGAGTATACAAATTCACGTATACCGCCCATATCAGCCTCCCACCACTGCCTGTGCCGTGGCGAACAGATATATACTTATGATAAACATTACTGCCGAGGACAGAGTTATCGCCAACGCAAAGTTCATAAGTTCCGCGCCACCTGAAATTATTTCTTGCTCCTTAGTCAGCCCAAAGACCGAACACACCGCCGACATAAGAGAAAAGGATATCTTATTAAGCCACATTGATATGATCGGCGGAAGTATCATCATCACAAGCGCAAGTATCGCAAGAACTCCAAAGTTGCCACGGATCGCGGACATACCTACACCTACCGTTGCCGCAGCCTCCCCTAATGCAGATCCGACGATTGGGATAGAATTTGCCGCCGCAAACTTGACGGTACGTATGCCAAGGGAGTCCTTTGGCCTTGTCAGCATATTCTGAAGAGTGAGAATACATATCATCGTCGACATTACAAACATAAGCACGGTTGTATAGGTACGGCGTACAAAGCTGCCCAAGGCCCTAAGATCGATTCCCGATGAAAGAGCGCTTATGATACTGAAGCCGAAGCATACCTGCAGCATCGGCTTGATACAGTGAAAGCAAACGGTCTCAAAGACTGTCAGGATAATCCCCATCGCAGTATCGTTAAGTGCCGCCGTGGTCAGGTTTCCGCCCATGGAGTACAAAAGGGTGGTCACAGGGGTAAGGGTGGTCATAAAGGTATTTATACGGGATAGAAGCTCGGACATCTCCGTCCATACCGACGAAAGCGTATTGTACACCGCCATAGCAATGCAAGCTGTGGAAAGATACCCAAGACAGCGTTGTACACCTGCCGTCCTTACAGAACCTGCAAGGGTGCCGAATAAGGCTGAGAGTATTATAACCGCAAGCAAGACAGCTGTATCCTTTACGACCTGTGGCAGCGTATCACCCAAAGCCTTACTTATCTCTTCAAGCAACGTGCTATAGCTGATACGATCATCCACAACAATACCGTCGGGAAGATTTTGCTCCATTTCATCCGTTATATATTCCGAAGCGTCATAAGCCATGATCGGAGTACAGAACAGAATCAACACGACCGCTATACAAACTATCCTTCCTATCATGACGTCAGTATACCTTCGCTGAGCTCAATTATACCCTTGATAAGCGGAAATGCCAGTATAAGCAGCTCTGCCTTGGCGGCAAGCTCGATACGTCCCGCAAGCTGTTCCTCGCCGCTGTCACGGCAGAGATCCGCTCCTACGCTTGCAAGATACGAGACGCCAAGTCCCTTGAGCATCACTTTGAAATAATCCCCGTATCTGTTTGAATCACACAGAGAGTAAAAATACCCGAATATTTCTTCAATATCCGCAAAGCAAAGCATCAGTACGCAAAGCCCCGCTGAAAAAATAATAAAGGGTGTCAGCCTCGGCTGGGTGCTCTTCAATACTGAGCAAGCAATAACAGTCACCACCGCTATTCCTATTGCCTTCAGCATCATAGACCGAAGGTGCTCTTAACGCTTTCCAGAAGGTCGCCCAGCTGAGATATTATCATAACGAGCACTATTATCACCCCTGCAACCGATACGAGCATCGCCATCTCATCCCTGCCTGCTCTGTTGAGCAGGATATAGGATACGCTCACCAGAAAACCGATACCCGCTATCTTCATTATTACGGTTATATCCATCCTTCACCCCTATATCAAAAGAATTAACAGCATTGATCCCGCTATCAGAGTCAGCGTTGAATAGACCTTATATTTCTTTGGTATATCCGATCTGTATTCAGTCAGCAGAGCGTTCAATCCTTCTATTGTATAATCACAGCTTGCTATCTGATCCTCCGCACTGCTTTTGCCAAGCCTTGCAAAAAAATCCTTCAAGAGTTTTTTACCACGCGCATCAAGATAAACGTTTGCTTCAATACCGTCACTTGAAAAAATTCCGCTTTCACGCAGCTTCGTGTCGTGATATTCCTCTATCAGCTTATTTGTAGGTGTACAGAAGAAGGTTATCTGCTGCTTTACGTAGGTTATAAAGTCTATCACAGCAATATGAAAGCTTATCTTTTCTCTGCCGTAACGCGTTATGCACAGTGCTGTATACAATGATATGAGCAATATAATAAAGATCGCAGTATATCTATACATTCTGTGACTCCGTGAACTCAAAATCGTATTTTTCACCGGAGGATCTGCGCTTGATACCGATATAACACCCAAACACTCCACGCTCGTCCATCCTCTGTATATTGCTTCTGTTTATAAGTGAAGAATAGCTTTCTCCGTGTGCGCTGGCTATTATCGGTACACCTGCGCTTTGGTTGGCGAGCAGAGCCTGGGTCTCCTCGTCGTTTCCTATCTCGTCACATATAACAATATCGGGTGCCATAGTACGTATAGCCTGCTCTATACCCTTATGCTTAGGATATCCCGTATAGATATCAAGCATGGGCAGATCTGACATACAGGGGTGGTAGAGCTCGTTACGTGAATCTATGACCGATAAACGCTTAAAGTTCGGAGCTGTGGCAAGAGTCAGTATAAGATCCCTTAAAAGAGTTGTCTTACCTACCCCCGGAGGAGAATATATAAGCACGCCGGCTCTGAAATTCGTTAAACTCAGATATTGGATCACAGGCTGGCAGATACCTCTTATTATATGAGGAATACGTATATTAACGGAGCCGATTTCACTTAAGTTAGCGACCGTCCCGTTTCGCAACACCGCCTGTCCCGCAACCCCCACACGGTAACCCTCCCCAAGGGCTATATACCCCTCAATAAGACCGGATAACTTTGAATGATAAGAATGCTCAAGTAACTTGTCCAGAATCACGTCAAAGCTGTCCGAGTCGGTTACTGTGTTAAGTCTGATATATCGGTCATCCTTTTTAATAACCACAGGAGAATTCCGCTTAAGTCTGATTTCGTTAATTCTACCGTGACCCTTTAACTCGGTTAAAATATCGGTAGACAGATATCCGTCAAGCTTGTTCACTACATCACCCACAACATAGATATGCGAGGAAATATAAAAAAATGCACCCAAACGGGTGCATTTATGATAGCTTGTTTGTAAGTCTGAGATTATCGGCGATCATTGCAATAAACTCGCTGTTGGTAGGCTTACCTCTGTTGTTATGTATCGTATAACCGAAATAGGAGTTAAGCACGTCTATATCTCCGCGATCCCAAGCTACCTCGATAGCGTGACGGATTGCGCGCTCAACACGGGACGACGTGGTCTGATATTTCTTTGCCACAGAGGGATAGAGTATCTTTGTAACAGCGTTTATCATCTCGCTGTCAACTATGGTCATCAGGATAGCTGTTCTGAGATACTGATAACCCTTGATATGCGCAGGTACGCCTATCTGATGTATCACCTTTGTTACCTGTGCTTCAAGGTCCTCGCACGGTTCGGGCATAGCTGAGGCATATCGACCGTCCTTGACTCTTGTTTCGTATATTCTTCTTATTCTCTCGTGAAGGGTGGTGTAGTCCAGAGGCTTGAGCACACAGTACTGTGCTCCCGCATCGGACAGCTCGTTGAACATATTGGGATTATTGACTATAGAAGTAATTATAAATGAAGGCGGATTGTCCTCCCCGTAGGAAAGTCTGGCGCAGTTGCGGATAACGTTCAGGGTCTCCACCTTACCCATCCACACGTCCATAATAACGATGTCGGGATGATGCTTCTCTATCTGAAACATAGCCTCCTCACCGTCAGAGGCCTCCTCTACCATACGGTAACCGAAGCCCATAAGGTTATCCCTACAGCTTCGTCTGAACTCCCTGTTTTCATCTGCGACAAGTATCTTAACATTATGCTCCATTTTTACACGCTCCGTTATTTTTTATTTATTACTCCTATATATTACCATATTATGGGAAATATTGCAATAGAAAACTGGTAAAAATTTGTAACAAATATTCCTGCCATTTTTTGGCACTATGTACAAAATGAGGGCTGATAGATCAGCCCTCACACTTACAGGGCTCGGTAAAGAACCCCTGTGTATTCATATACCATTTATCCGACCCGTTCTTTTTGAAGCCGATACGGGAAACAAGGGTTTCTCTGCCCTCGTCTCTTGCTTCAAAATAGTTGTCGGTAATACCGCACAGATCGATAAAGTTAAGAGCGGCTCTGCCCATAACGAAGAGGACCTCCTCGTTATCAATACCCTTGATATTTTCAAGATCGTAGATATAGCCGCACTTGCCCTTGATGCCGAACTGCGCAACGCCTATAAGCTCTCCGCCGACGATCCCCTTGTAAGCAAGCTTATCAGCATCGTATACTATCCCTGCCTTTTCGCAAAGCTCAGCCTGCTCTGCCTTATCTTGAATAGGATATACCTCCAGCATTATTTATACTCCTTTAAATACTTTATCTGTTCCTTTGTAAGCCAACGCCACTGTCCTGCGCGCAGATCTCCAAGCTCGATAGTGCCTATGGCGATCCTGCGAAGGTAGGATATCTCAAGGCCTGCCTGCTCGCACATTTTTCTTATCTGTCTGTTTCTGCCCTCGTGGAGCACCATCTCAAGAACGGTATATCCGTTCTTGGAGCGCAGTATCTTACATTCAACAGGCTTTATCTTATAGTCATCTATTACCATCTCAGAGCTAAGCAGCGCAAGCTGTTCCTTGGTCACACTGCCCTCAACCCTTACGTTATAGGTCTTGGGAACGTGATGAGCGGGGTGCATAAGCTTGTTTGCAAGATCTCCGTCGTTGGTCATTATAAGCATACCCTCGCTCTCGTAGTCAAGTCTGCCAACGGGGTATACGCGCTCCCCCACGTCCTTGACAAGGGATGCAACGCACTTTCTGTCCTTATCGTCAGACATAGTGGTAACGTATCCGCGGGGCTTGTTGAGCATAAGGTAAACCTTGTGGCTGTTACGCTTACGCATAACCGGTCTTCCCTTAAATCTTACCTTGTCTCTGGCGGGATCGATAACTCTGCCCACCTCAACAGCTTCACCGTTTACGGTTATGTTTCCTGCCTCTATTTCCTTTTCTGCTGCACGGCGGCTCATTACACCGCATTCGGCAACAAACTTCTGTAATCTTATCTGTTCCATATCAATCCTGAAATTATTTTTTCTATAAAAGTCTTCTTTTTTATTTTAGATATATCCTCTGCAGCTTTAAGCTCTGTTCTCGCTATCTCCTCGCCGTCTGCCGAATATACGAGATAACCTACCGTTTCCCCCTTTTTTACGGGTGAGTAGATAAATCTGTCGTGACAAACGGCTACGCTGACAGAGTCTGCATTTTCCTTTTTGCATACAAGCTCTCTATCGGGAGCAGTAACGGTAACCGTATCACGATTGCCGTTTATAACAGGAATAGTGTATTCCCCACCCTTTAAGCTAAGCGTCTGGTAACCGTCAAAACCTGCGTCATAAAGCGCCTTATGATCCTTCCAGTCGTTTGGGTCGTTTAAGGTGACAGCGCACATGGTAACTGAGTTACGCCTTGCAACCGACACAAGGCATCTGCCGCTGCGCTTGGTAAAGCCTGTCTTGCCGCCGATAACACCCTCGCAGGTCTTAAGAAGCCTGTTGTGGTTTACAAAGAGACGGCTGTCGGTCTCGTATCTATAGCTTGACACAATATCCGCAAAATCAGCATTGTCCATTGCATAATCACACAGCAGAGCCATATCGTATGCCGTAGAATAGTGTGCCTCATCATCAAGGCCGTGGGGATTGGTAAAACTTGTATCCTTCATACCTATCTCGCAGGCCTTAGAGTTCATCAAAGAAACAAAGCTCTCTATGTCCTCACCAACTGCTATCGCAAGAGCGGTTGCCGCATCGTTAGCGCTCTCAAGCATCAAAGCATAAAGCAGGTCCTTGATGCTGACCCTCTCCCCCTTCATAAGATAAGCAGAGGAGCCCTCGATACCCACGGCATCCTTGTGGACGGTTATAACGTCCTCTGTGTCCGCGTTTTCCAGTACTACTATCGCCGTCATTATCTTGGTCGTGCTTGCCATGGGAAGCCGCTTATGCTCATCAGAGGCATACACCACCTCGTCTGTGTCAAGACAGTAGAGCACACAGCTCTCGGCTGACGTACCCGACAGTGAAATCGTTTCCATCGCTTTGCCGTAATCGACACCCGATGCACCCACACAAAAATAGGTCAGAGAAAGGATCAGTATTATAGAAATTATTGCTTTTAGCTTCATAGTACACCCCGCATACAGTTTTTACTACACTATATGACGGGGCGTGTCCGCTTATTCTGCCGAATTTTCTCCGTCACCCTTGGGTGCAAAGCCAAGGTCGTTCTTGAAGAATGCCTTAAGCTTGGCAATAAGGTCGGGAGACTTACGGATAAAGGAAGCGATGAGCTCAACCGTATCGTCGCCCGAGCCCTCTGTGGGATGGTCTACGTTAAGCAGATCAACACCGCCGTCAGGCTTAACTACAAGGAACGCTACAGGCTTAACGGTAACACCGGTACCGCCTGCACCGCCGAAATTGTTAGTCTTGACAGGCTGTTCCTTCGCACGCTTGCCCTTGTAATCGAGACCGCCTGTGGCGATACCGATAGAAACCTTGGAAACAGGGATAATGACAGTACCGTTTGTGGTGGGGATAGCCTCACCGATAACGGTATTGCTGTCAACGACGTCCTTGACGTTTTCAAGGGATGTTCTGATAATGTCGCTGATCTTGTTTTCCATTTTATTTTCCTCCGATCTATATAGTCGTTTTAATTTGTTCCATCATTGAATCAAACAGTACGCGGATGACCTGGATTATTCTTATCTTGATAAGAACGTCCACCTCAGCCTTGAACTGCGTTTCGGTGTAGTCGCATCTGCACTCAAGTTTATTAAAGCTACAGCTGATGCGGTCGGTGTTTCTGAGCATATCTACAAGAATATTGAGAGAGTCGCACACCAGAGCATAAGTAAGAGCGGTTGCCGCCGCATCCTCGGTGGATACGGTTATATCCAGCTTACGCACCTTGATATCCACTTTTCCGAGAAATTTCTTTAAGATGATATATATTAGTTCCAGAAGCTCGGTGACCATATCCTTAACGTCGGTAAACACCTCACCGATAGTATCCTTTTTGTCGGTCAGACGCTTGGTCCTCTTTTTGTGAAGTTTCCTTCCTCTGCTCTTTAGCTTTTTTGCGGATATATATTTTTCGGGACCCTTTTCGGGATAGAGCTGATCCTTGTACAGCCAGAAAACACGGTAATAGGAGTAAAGCTCCTTATCGTATACGATATATATCCTTACGTTACTGAAAAGTGCAAGCAGTATCAGGGCAACAACTGCCGCAATTATCCATAACCAAACCGTAGATACCGCCTCCCTTTCCTTAGATTATCGTCTTATATACAGAGGTTTAGTCCTCGTTTTTTTCCTCGGCAGGCTCTGTCTGTGCCTGATCCTCGGCAGGGGCAAGAACCTCTACCTTAGGAAGCTCGTTTATCGAAGAAAGACCGAATATCCTCAAAAAGTCCTTTGTCGTGCCGTAAAGGTTAGGTCTGCCGGGCACGTCAAGTCTTCCCTTGATCTCGATAAGCTCTCTCTGTAAGAGAATACCGAAGGCATAGGCGGAGTCAACGCCTCTGACCTCCTCAACGTAGGCCCTCGTTACAGGCTGATTGTAGGCAATGATCGCAAGGGTCTCAAGGCTTGATTTGGAGAGGGCTCCGTTCTTTTTGATACCGAGGCAATCCTTGATCACATCCTCATATTTTTCCTTGGTACAGAGCTGGCAGGCTGTATCGTAGCAAAGAAGCTGAATACCTCTGTCGGTATAATTCTCCTTCATATCAAGGGTAATGCTCTTTACCTGACCGGGAGTAAGCTCCAGAAGCGAGCCTATCTTTTCGTATGTAATGGGATCGCCCGTAGCAAAGAGCAGAGCCTCTATGGTACGCTCTATCTCAAGTATATTTTCATTCTTATTGCTCATTTGAGTCCTTACCTCTCTTATTAAGCTCTAATACGATCTCGTCACCGTCGTCCTTTGCTATCATAACTCGCCTTGCCTTGAGAAGCTCAAGCAGAGCCGCAAAGGATGCTATGATATCCGAGCGTGTCCTTGACTGAAGCATAAGGTCGTCAAAGCTCGTTCTTCCGTTTTTGTACAGATATCTCATTATACCCACGATACGCTCGGGAACGGGGGTAACGCGCTTTTTCAGCAGGTTTTCAAGGGTCTTTTCGGGAGGCTGCATTGTTTCCTTAAGCTGCTTTGCTCTATGCATAAGCCTTGCAAAAGCCTCCTCAAGGAGCTTGGCATCCTGATCTGCAAGCTCGGGGATAGCCTGGAAGGGCGCCTCGTCCATAGGCTTGGCTATACGACCTGCATATTTCATATAATTTTCGTTGAGCATCACTGCGGCTTCCTTGGCACGCTTATATTCAATAAGTGCCTGAGCCAGACGTTCTCTGGGGTCTACGTCCTCCTCGAGAGGTGACTTGGGCAGGAGCATACGGCTCTTGATAAGCATAAGCTCAGAAGCCATGGTTATAAACTCACCCGCCACCTCCATATCCATCCTGCGCATCTGTTCAAGGTACTCAAGGTACTGATCGAGAATAAGGGATATGGGGATATCGTATATATCGACCTTGTTTTTAGATATAAGAGATAACAGAAGGTCAAGAGGACCTTCGAATATCTCAAGCTTAAAATTCAATGATTCTGACATTCTATACCATCCAAGCTATAGATAATTCAAACAGATTTGTAATTCCCTGCCGAATAAGGGCAAGAGGAGTATCCAGCATACCCGTCATAACAAGCACGAGCACGCGCATATAGATAAATCTTTCATATTTCATCACGGCAAAATATGCCTTTGCGGGAAGAAACACAAATAGTATACGGCTTCCGTCAAGGGGCGGCACAGGGATAAGATTGAATACCGCAAGCGAAAGATTGAGGGTATAGCCCACTATGCAGAATATCAGAAGTGCAGTCAGAATATTTGCTGACAGCTGACTGCCGGGAACTGCATACCTCTCTATAAGTGCCGCAATGATATAAAACAGATAGGAGCATAGCACGTTTGACATAGGCCCTGCAAAGGCTGAAATCGCCATGCCCCATTTGGGATTGCGGAAATATCTTGTATTTATAGGAACAGGCTTTGCCCAACCAAATCCGAACACAAACATCAGTATCGCGCCTATGGGATCAAGGTGCTTTGCCGGGTTAAGAGTTATACGACCCAAATTATAAGCCGTCGGGTCGCCCATCCACTTTGCTGCGATACCGTGAGCTGACTCGTGTACGCAAAGGGCAAGTATGATTATCGGAATACTGCACAGCACCATAATAAGTGCATCGGCAGAAAAACCGTTTCTTAAAAGTGAGCTTAACATTTACCCTTCCTTAAACTATCTTGTTGATAGCGTTCCAGATCTCGTTTTTGCCGTCACCCTTAAGGGCGGAAAAAGGTATTATCTCGGTGCCCTCACGGATGAGCTCGTGGTTAGTCAGCTCCTCGTACTGAGCCTTTTTCTGGGTAGCGTTGAGCTTATCAGACTTTGTAGCAACTATCATATAGTCGGTCTCGGTCTCATTGAGCCAATCAAGCATCATACAGTCGTCAGCAGTAGTACCCACCTTCATATCGACCAGCTGCATAACGAACATAGGAGCACTTCTTTCGCCTGCCTCCACCATATAGTCGTTTACAAGCTTCTGCCATATAGCTCTCTCCTTGGGAGGACGCTTAGCAAAGCCGTAGCCGGGCAGGTCAACGAAGTAGAACTTGTTGTCAACGTTATAGAAGTTTATAGTAATTGTCTTACCGGGAGCGGAGGACACTCTTGCCAGCTTGTTTCTGCCGAGAAGTGTGTTTATAAGCGAGCTCTTGCCCACGTTTGAGCGTCCCGAGAATACAAGATGAGGCAGGTCGTTTTTGGGAAACTGACTTTTAAGACCTGCGGTCATCTCAAGCTTTACGTTCTGTAAATTCAATGCCATAATTATTCCTCTGTCAATGCCGCCTTCAGGGCATCGTCTATATTATCGAGGGCGATGAACTCTATTCCCTCTTTAACTGTTTTATCTACCTCTTCAAGGTCACGGAGATTTTCACGGGGGATAAGCACCGTCTTTACTCCCGCCTTAAGAGCTGCCATGGATTTTTCCTTTAAGCCGCCGATGGCAAGCACGTTACCTCTGAGGGTTATCTCACCCGTCATTGCAACGTCACGTCTTACCCTTCTGCCGGAGAGCTCGCTTGCAAGAGCCACCGCCATGGTAACGCCTGCGGAGGGACCGTCCTTGGGAACTGCGCCCTCGGGCACGTGGATATGAATATCCTTGTCCTTATAGAAATCGGGGTCTATACCGAGAGCTTCGCTTCTCTGTCTGATGCAGGTAACGGCTGTTCTTGCCGACTCCTTCATAACGTCACCCAGAGAGCCGGTAAGCTCAAGCTTGCCCGTGCCCTTCATTGCGGCAACCTCAATCTTGAGTATGTCACCGCCAAGCTGAGTATATGCAAGGCCGTTTACGATTCCTACCTGATCGGCATCTGCTATCTTACGGTCACTTAACTTCTTTGTGCCAAGATATTCTTGCAGGTTCTTTAAGGTCACGGTACAGCTCTTACACTTACCGGTAACGATACGCTTGGCAGCCTTGCGGCATACCGAGGCTATCTCACGGTTGAGGTTACGCACCCCCGCCTCGTGGGTATAGCTGTCTATTATCTCAAAGAGAGCCTCGTCTGTTATACGAAGCTGTCTGCCGTTAAGTCCGTGCTTCTTTAACTGCTTACGGATAAGGTGATGCTTTGCTATATCAAGCTTCTGGTATCTGTTATAGATATCAAGCTCTATTATCTCCATACGGTCGAGCAGAGGTCTGGGAATAGTGTCAAGACTGTTTGCCGTCGCTATAAACAGCACGTCGGAAAGGTCTATAGGCATCTCTACGAAGTGGTCGCGGAAATGCTGATTCTGCTCGGAATCAAGAACCTCAAGCAGAGCCGAGGAGGGGTCGCCGTGGGAGTCACGGGTGAGCTTGTCTATCTCATCGAGAAGCATAAGGGGATTACGGCTTCCTGCCTGGACGAGTCCGTTGACTATACGTCCGGGCATAGATGCAATATAAGTCCTTCTGTGACCTCTGATATCAGCCTCGTCACGGACACCGCCAAGGCAGACTCTTACGTACTTACGCTCAAGAGCACGGGCGATAGACTCGCATATAGAGGACTTACCGGTACCGGGAGGGCCTACGAGACAAAGTATCTGATTGTTCAACTTGGGATTGAGCTTCTTTACCGAAAGGAACTCAAGTATTCTTTCCTTGACCTTACTGAGTCCGTCGTGGTCGTCCTCAAGTATCTTTGAGGCGTTATCTATATCGTCACGGTCCTCGGTGGTGACAGACCAGGGTATCTCAAGACAGGTCTCTATATATGAGCGGATGACCGCAGCCTCAGAGGATGCGTAGGGGGTCTTTGCAAGCTTTTTGAGCTCCTTTAAGAGCTTTGCTTCAACAGCCTCAGGCAGATGAGCGTTGTATATCATCTCATCGTATTCCTCTATCTCGCTGTCGCCTGCGCCCTCACCCAGCTCATTCTGAATGACCTTGAGCTGCTCGCGTAGGTAATATTCTCTCTGATTGTCCTCTATCTGCTGACGGACCTTATTATGTATATTGAGCTCGGTTGAAAGGATCTTCAGCTCTCTGCCCATAATTACCGCAAGCTTTTCAAGACGCTTGATAGGGTCAAAGACCTCAAGTATCGCCTGCTTGTCCGAAAAGGCGACCAGTACGTTTGCGGCAATAAAGTCGCAGAGAAGTCCCGGCTCCTTGATGGTGTTGACAGCGGCGATTATCTCACCGGAAAGCTTGGGAGAGTACTTCTTGAACTCCTCAAACTGAAGGCTGACCTCACGGAGCAAAGCCTGTGCCTTGGCGGTATTTTCGTTTACGTTGATAGCCTTGGTCATGACCTCGGCACGCCACACGCCCTCGAGCTTTTCAAGGTTAAGCACCTTTGCGCGGTACACACCCTCTATGGTAAGGCGGGCGTTACCCTCGGGCAGTCTCAGAAACTGCTTGATACGGCATACAGTACCCACCTCGTAAAGATCGGCTGCCTCTACCTCTTCGATTGCAGGATCCTTCTGTGCAAGTATAAAGATATATTCCTGATTATCCGACGCGACCTCGCATGCATCCACGTCCTCGTCGCCTATTATCTCAAGGCTGAGAGGAAGAAAAGGAAATGCAAGGGTGTTACGTGCAACGATACAGGTGATATTCATCATTTCAAGTTTTTCTATATAACGCGGCATTGATATCTCCAATAGAATAATATTATTATATTATAATAACATAATTAACTAAATTTTTCAATAGTTATTGACGAAAAGAGAAATTTATAATACAATTAACCTATAAAACACAGGAGAACCGATATGAAAATAGTAATAACCGACGCAATGACCGTCACTCAGGGTGACGTAGATATCGATATCTTTGCAAAATACGGAGAGCTTATAAAGTACGATAACACCCTGCCGGGCGAGGTAGCCGAGCGTGTATCGGATGCGGACATAGCCATCTGTAATAAGACTCTTTTTACCCGTGAGGTACTTGAACAGACCAAGAATCTCAAGCTCATCTGCCTTTTTGCCACAGGCTATAACAACATAGACGTGGCGTACTGCCGTGAGCACGGCATCACCGTCTGCAATGCGGGAAGCTACTCTACCGATGCTGTGGCACAGCACACCTTTGCTCTTATACTGGAGCATTTCAGCAAAGTGGGAAGATTTGACACCTTTGTCCGTGAAGGCGGTTGGAGCAAGTCACCCATGTTCTCTCCCTTTGTGTTCCCTACCGACGAGATCGCGGGCAAAACAATAGGTATTATCGGCTACGGCGCTATAGGACGCAAGGTTGCCGAGATAGCAAAAGCCTTCGGCATGAGGGTCGTTGTTTATACCAGAACCATAAAAGATAACGACGCCGAATATCTGCCCCTTGACGAGCTTATGGCTGTGTCGGATATCATTTCACTTCACTGCCCTCTGAACGAGGGCACAGCCAAGCTTATGACCTACGAGCGCTTCTGTCTCTGTAAGCCTACGGCTCTCTACGTCAACACTGCAAGAGGCGGCGTAAACGACGAGGAGGGACTGGTAAGAGCATTGTGCGAGGGCAGGATCGCAGGCGCATGTATCGACGTTCTCACCACCGAGCCTCAGACCAAGGACTGTGTGCTGAACGACACCGTACCCAACCTCATAATGACCCCTCACGTTGCCTGGGCACCTCTGTCAACGAGAATAAGACTCCTCGATATAGTTGACGACAACGTAAGCTCCTTCCTTAACGGAACACCTAAAAACGTAGTATCATAACAAAAATCCACCTTTCGGTGGATTTTTTGTTATCATGCTTCACACTCTATTGCACGTTTAAGCGCAAAAGAATAAATTATGCATTTAACTACCCTTTTGCCGGTTATGGCTTCAAGGGCTTTTTTATAATAATAGAGCTGTCTTGAGTGACGCTCTGCCAAGGTTTGGGCATCCTTGACTGAATCGGTCTTATAGTCAACGAGGACTATATCACCGTTTGCGTCATAATAGAAGCAGTCTATAACGCCCTGTACGAGGACGTATTCGTCCTTTAAAAGCTGTTGCATCTCCTCCGTAAAGTAGGATGCCGCAAGATTTACGTTGAATCTCTTTTCTCTGTAGAGCTTTTCGGACCCACGTATATCTGCGTAGAGCTCGGATGCAAAGAATGCCTCTACCGAGTCGGTATTGACTAATTCCTTTGCTTCTGCGGGTAAGAATTTTCGCTCACAAAGACGCTCAAGCTCAGCCTTGACACCGTTTCTCTCGACGTTTGCAAAGTCACAGAACTGCATAAACGCGTGGGTGGCGTTACCTATATCGGCACCTCGGTTGGTCGCTATATCCTCGGCAAAGAAGGGTGTTTTCGGCTTGATGACCGTTGACAGCATAGAGCCGTCAAGGTTATCGAGTATATCGGGATAAAGCCTTGATACCGACATCTTGGCAGGTATCATATTCACGGCTTCATAGGGATATACGTAATTGATATTATCCTTTAATTCTTCCGGGTCGACCGACACCGAGACAGACGGTTCTTCTTCCGTTGTCTTTTTACGGGAATCGGCGACGTCTCCTATAAGCTCTATATCGTAGGCTGTACGATCGCAGCGCTCAAGGGATGCAAGTATCCAT
This sequence comes from Eubacteriales bacterium, assembly GCA_045649645.1. GTDB lineage: Bacteria > Bacillota > Clostridia > Oscillospirales > CAG-272 > RGIG7300. Next base: position 10,299 of record JAZRQH010000049.1, on the reverse strand, counting down.
GCTATATACGAATGGTTATGGATCATATAGGTGCCCGAAACAAGTGAGGAGGCTTGAGTATATTTGTTATAGGTCTCCTCCGGATCCTTGGCGGAGGCTGTTATCCAGAGCTTACGTATACCGCGGGTCAGAGCAACGTAGAGAACGCGGTATTCCTCGTCGATATTGTCCCTTGTGATACGGCATTTAGCAGCGTTCATAATATAGCTGTCGTAGAGGATAAGACCTGTAGGGTCAGCTATCTTTGCCGCAATGCCGAAGCTCTGATGGAAATAGAGCTTTTCCTTCATATCCTGAGTGCTTGTGTTCTTATCGCAAGAGCAGAGGAAGCAATACGGGAATTCCAGACCCTTGGAATGATGCACAGTCATTATCTTGACCGCGTTACCCGAGCCCGCAAAGGCAGCAGCCGCAGGCAGAGCCTGTCCTGCATCAATGACCTTTTGGATATATATCAGGAAGTTGTATACTCCCTTGAACTCACCGTTTTCAAAGCCCTTGGCGTAATCGTAGAACAGAAGCAGGTTGTTCCTTGCAACCTTAGCTTCGCCATCGTTCTTATCCTTGGTAACGATAGACATAAGCCCCTTTTCGTAAATGAGCTTCCAGAGAAGCTGATGAGCGGTCATGCCTCTTGCATCACGGCGAAGAGCCTCCAGGTCGGCTATAAAGCGTCTTCCCTTCTCAAAATCGTGGGTAGCGCAGTATTCCTTTATGGAATTGAAAAGCGTGTCCGCAGGAGCATTTCTTCTTACTCGGATAAGCTCGTCAAGGGTAAAATCATACACGGGGCTCTTGGCTATACCGCAGACAAAAACGTCTCGTCTGGTATTGTCGATAGCGTTGAGCCAGCAGAGAGCCAGCATTATCTCGGGGTTGTCAAAGAACTCCTTTTTAACATCGCAGTAATAGGGTATTCCCCTCTTTTCAAGCTCACGGGTGAAGGGTAAAGCCGAGCTTGAAAGACTGCGGAGCATTATTGCAATATCCGAGGGAGCGGTGCCTTTGGATAATAGCTCCTCTATACGGTCGCAGACGTATACCGCCTCAGCGGTCTTTTCCTCGTTCTTTGCGATAAGAGCCACTGTTACCGGCTCGGTATTCTCCTCGGACTTGGAGTAGACCAGGTCGTCTCCGTCCAAGTATTCTATGCTTGAGTCCCCCTTTTCAAAGCAGGTACGGGAGACGGCGTTGGCAAAGGTAAGTATCTTATCAGAGGAACGGAAGTTATTGGAGAGAAATATCCTGCAGCCTCTGTCGGTTGCACCCCTATCCTCGGTATAGTCCGCAAAGCGCTCACGGTAATCTCCGAACAGCGCGGGCTCCGCCCCGCGGAAGCCGTAGATGCTCTGCTTGATATCACCTACCATAAATCTGGTGTTGGGTGCGGCTATCATACGGAATATGGCGTCCTGAACGCTGTTGACGTCCTGATACTCGTCTATATAGATCTCCTTGAAGCGTCTTCTGTACTCAAGGGCGGTGTCGGTGGGCTCACCCTTATCACAGAGCAGAGAGAGGGTAAGTGCCTCGCAGTCGGCAAAGGAAACTATACCTCTCTTATGCTTTTCTGCCATAAAGACTTTATGAAAGTGTGAAAGGAGCTTATATAGGTCGGAGTTAAGCTCGCTTGTTTTCTCACAGAGATAGCTTGCGGTCTCAAGGTCGTTTGCAAATAAGGGTGTAAGCTTCTTTATAACGTCCTTAAAGAACTCTCGCGTAGGCTTGACCTGTTCGGCTTCATATCCGCAGTCTTTGCCTCGGATACTTCCGAGCCTTGTGTATTTGATGCTTTTCAAGATCTCTCTTACAGCCTCATAGCCCCTGTCACAGGCGGCAATGGTCGAGTCCATAATTTCGATATCATCATTAAAAGCGGGACCGTAAGCCTGAGCGAGTCCGTCGGTAGACTCTATTATAGCCAGAGCATCACTATATCCCCGTTTAACGGCATTCAGGCTGTCGCAGGTATATCTTTTGAGCTCAAGTCCCCAAGGGTTCATAAAGGGCTCAGTAACGCTAAGTGAAAGCTTCTCGGCGCAGTCTGACAAAAGCTCAAGACCCTCCATACGGGAGTAGAGCTTATTGTAAAGAGACATAAATATCTCCCCAAGGCTCTCGTCACGAAGCTGTGCAAAGTTGTCACAGAACGCCGCAAAATCCTTGACACCGTGCTCGGTGCCGTTGAGATAGAACTCCTCTATGGTCTGCTCCATGACCTCTGTCATAAGTAGCTTGTTCTCGGCTTCGTCTGCGATACGGATAGTATTGGAAAGTCCCAGCTTTGCAAAGTGGGTCTTGACTACGTCGAGGCAAAAGCTGTTTATCGTACATATGGACGCTCTGGGAAGGTCACGTAGCTGTCGGCGCAGACGCTTGTTCTTTGGGTCAAGGGCGATAGCCTTCTTGATCTCACGGTTGAGCTTGTCCTTGAGCTGAGCGGCCGCCGCGTTGGTAAAGGTCACCACCAGCATTTCAAGAATGTTGCCGTTATAGCTGTCGTCGGTAACACGGTCTATGATACGGCGCACAAGCACCGCGGTCTTACCCGAGCCGGCTGAAGCTGAAACGAGAAGGTCGCAGTTTGAGGCATCTATTGCCATACGCTGGGCGGGAGTCCATCTGATATCGTTACTCATTATCTGCGCCTCCTTCCTTGTCATGTCTGCATACCGCCCTCATACGGCAGTATTCGCAGGGATTACGGGAGTCTCTCATAGGCTCGGCGTCAGCCTTACCTGCTTTGAGTCCCTTTGCGATGCGTACAAGGGTGTCGGTAATAGTCGTTTTAATATCGTTAAGCGATTCAAGGGTAAATACCGCATCCTCGGCGTTAGCCTTTGTTGTCGTGGTTATTCCCTTGGGCAGAGGAATATCTCCTTCTGCCTTAGACATCGCCTTGATTATTTCATCGTCATCAAGGAGCATTCCCTGTCTCTCGATATGTTCTATGACCTGACGCTCAGCCTCCTCCGAGGACACAAGCACCTCGTGGCTGTCCTTAGGAAGTCTTGCGATATAATAGAGCACGCCTGCAGGCACGAGCTCACCCTTGCAGTCAGCCAAACGGCTGAAGCGTTCCTTGTTTTCCATAACCGAGAACATATACAGGAACATCTGCAGGTTAAGACCTTTTTCGAGATCGGAACGCTTGAACACCTTGCTTCCCGTCTTGTAGTCAACAACACGGAAATAGGTACAACCGTCCTTTTCGTAGGTGTCAACTCGGTCTATCTGACCGTATATATACACCTCGCTTCCGTCCGAAAGCGAAGCGCGGAAGGGTGAGATACCCCTATCACTGCCCTTGACTATAGGCAGTTCGAAAAGCACCGGCTTAAAGTCGGAGTTTCTGAACTCATCGTATATACTGTGCACAAAGACAAGAGCTTGTCTCTTGAGTCGCTTGAAGAGCGCCATCATACGTCGGCTGACCTTGAGAGAGTTACCGCAGGTCTTTTCAAGATAAGCGTCAACAAGCCTCGTAACTATCGATTCGGTCTCGGCGCTGTCTATCTCTCTTCCCTCTTTTGCGGCATCACGCACACAGGTAAAGAACTCTTCAAGCAGTGCGTGGATAAAGTTACCCACGTCTCTGGGGTCATAGCTTATCTTACGCTGTTCGTTGAGCTTCAGAACGTAGTCAAGCTGATAGGCAAAGCTGCAGTGAACGTAGGAGTCCACCCTTGACTGAGTAAGATTGATATCTCCCGAGAAGACCTTGAGATTTTCAGGGTCGGTGACCGAGCAAAGTGTCGTGGTTATCGGCACGCTCAGAGCCTTAATGGCATCAGCATATCGGGGATCGTCGCAAAGCAGCTCCCTTACCGCCTCGGTATATCTCGGATCGTTTATAAGATCAAAGGCGGATTCCTTATCATATACAAGGTCGCTTGTATCCGTTGTAGTTTTTTCTTTTAACTCAGGGAAAAGTCTCTTGAGCTCGTATATACACGCCGAGGGCAGGATCTCCTTGCCGTCAAGGCTTGCCGTATAGTAGCTTACCGTAACGCTCTGTGCCGAGAGAACGCCTCTCCAGAAGCTGTAAAGCTCAGATGTCGAGAGTTCCTCGGGGTCGTTAGGTAAGGATATGTTATTTTCACAAAGTGCAGTTCTCAGCTCGTCGTTGAGAATGCTGTTTTCTTTAAAGACCGAAGGAAAGCTTCCGTCAACTGCGCCCATTATATAGCACTTTTTGAGTCCTGCGCTCCTAAGAGCGGAGACAGAGGTACAGTTTATCTGATCTACCGTTGCGGGAATAAGGGAAAACTCGGTCTGTGATGTAAGGAGCCTTATAAGCCTCTTGAGGGTCTCAAGATCGCCTATCTGTATATCCTTACCGCATAGAGACAGCTGCTCAAGCGCGGTGATAAGCCCATTATATACAGCCGTGTCCTCATCGCTGAATGCGTGTATATCCACCGTCTCGCAGATAAAGGTATAGATCGCCTTTGCACAGGCATCGGCCGTGGTCCTGCCGTCGATACTGTCAGAAAGACGAAGCACGGGATCACGCAGACGGTCACGGATATCGTTTATACGTATAAGCCTGTCGGCGATATCGGCGTTGGTACGGTCGGTATAGCCGTCGGGGTTCATATTCCAGGCGGAATCGAGCTTCCACATAGAGCCCTGTACCGACCAAGTGGAGGCGTATTCCTCAATGATATCACATTCCTCGTCTGTGATACCGCAGAGCCCGGTCTTTACGTATGATATGACGTCGGACAAACGCCAGTTGTAGGTTATGATATTAAGAGCCGAAACGATAAGCTTGACTATCGGCTTCTGAAGGATATCATCCTTAGCCGAAAAATGATAAGGTATGCCGTGACGCTCAAACAGAGAGTCAAGTATACCCGCATAGGCAGAGCTGTCCCCCATTGCCACGGTGATATCACGGTAACGCATACCGCCGCGTATCTGCTTCATTATATCAGCGCAGACAAGCTCGCATTCGGTATAGATATCCCCTGCGCTTAAAAGAGTAATGCTGTCAACCTCTCCCTCAAAGACCTCTTTTGTATAGCTGTCGTAGCAGTATCCTTCAAAGAAGGTAAGGTCAGCGTTGCGCTTTGACGTAAGGACCGTATCGTCGGAAACCGATACGTTATTTCTCTGCGCAAGCCTTATAAGTCGGTTCTTGGTCTTAAATATATTTTCAAATATCTCGTCGTCTCGCGAGGTGTCGGCACATAGGGTAACGGTAACGCTCCGTGCCCTTGAAATTAGAGCCTCGATAAGCTCGTATTCAACCGGTGTAAAGCCTGAAAATGAATCTATATAGATGTTAGTTGTGTCAAGGACGTTGCTGTGACGGATAAGCTCAGCGGCTCGCTTGATGTCATCCTTTGCCGAATCAAACCCGTCGTGGATAAGCTCATCGTAACGTGAATAAAGGGTAGCGATATCCTCAGCCTTGGGCAGGAGCCCGGGGTCAAGTGAATATACCGCATCCTCAAGAGCCACAGGGTCAACGTTATAGTCTGCAAACTGATCGCAGAGAGCAACGAGTGATGAAACAAGCCCGATATCGGTAGCGCAGCCTGGCTTGAAGGTGTTGAGCGCCGGAGATAATTCAGAAAGGACACGCCACATCATAATGGCCTGTCCTCCCTTGTCAAGATAGTTATAGCATAATCCGCCAAGCGTTCTGAATACCGTGTTACAGAATCTTCTGAAGCTGACTACCTCAAGATCCATAACGTTCGGGGTAGCTCCTATGGCGGTGGATATCAAGCGCTCGGAGGAAAGTATATCCTGCTCGGGCACTATCACCAAAACCTTTATTTCATTTTCGAGATCAGCCTTGACACGGCGTATGACCTCGCCTGTCTTACCGCTTCCCGGTGAACCTAAAATAAAAGAAAGCATACTAAAACCTCATAATTTTGTTTTTATCAGATATCGGCATCCTTTGCGTACCTTGCGCCGTTAAGAGTGATAAACTCCTTACGTGCAGGAAGATTGTCTCCGAGAAGAGTATCAAAAATGATAGCTGTCTGCTCGGCATCTGCCGCATCCACACGGATAAGACGGCGGGTAGCGGGATTCATAGTGGTCTGGGACATCATCTCGGGGGTGTTTTCACCAAGACCCTTGGAACGCTGAAGCGTGTACTTGGTACCCTCTAACTTAGCAAGGATATCAGCCTTTTCAAACTCGTTATAAGCAAAATAGGTATCGTCCTTGACCGTTATCTCATAAAGAGGAGACTCTGCGATATATACCCTGCCCTCGTCGATAAGATCGGGGAGCAGACGGTAGATAAGGGTAAGAATAAGGGTTCTGATCTGGAATCCGTCCTCGTCGGCATCGGTACAGATGATTATCTTATTCCACTTGAGAAGGTTGATATCGAACTTAGGAAACTCCGTCTTGAACTTGCCGTCGATCTTGACACCGCAGCCTATAACGCGCAGAAGGTCGCGGATGATATCGCTCTTGAATATCTTGTCGTAGCCTGCCTTGAGACAGTTAAGGGTCTTACCTCTGACGGGTATGATCGCCTGAAACTCGGGGTTGCGGGCAAGCTTACAGGATGTCATAGCCGAATCACCCTCAACTATATAGACCTCACGCTCCTCGGGGTCCTTGGAGCGGCAGTTGATAAACTTTTCGACCTTATTCTTGATGTCTATATTCTTGATAAGGTCATCACGTGTCTTAAGTCTTGTTTTTTCGGCGCTTTCACGGCTACGCTTGTTAGCAAGAACTACGTTTGCGATCTGCTCGGCATCAAGAGGATTCTCGATAAAATAGGTCTCGAGCTGCTGCTTGATATAGTCGGTCAGAAAGTCCTTGATAAACTTGTTTGTAATAGACTTTTTGGTCTGATTCTCGTAGGAGGTCTGAGTGGAGAAGTTGTTGGAAACGAACACAAGAGATGCACCGATATCGTCAAAGCGTACCTTTGCCTCGTTCTTGTTGTACTTGGCATTGTTCTTGAGATACTTGTCCACCGCGAACACGAAGGCGTTACGCATAGCGTCATCAGGCGCACCGCCGTGCTCAAGATAGCTTGAATTATGATAATGCTCTACAAAGGACTTATTCTGTGTAAAGCAGCAGGTAAGCTCTACCTTAAGCTTATATTCGGACAGGTCTGCTCTGTCACGACCCTGTGTCTCTGTTGTCCAGATAACAGGCTGTGTCATAGGAGTTCCCGCAGCCTCAAGAACGTAGTCGCTGATACCGTGCTCATAATAATACTCGGTGGTCTCAAAGCCACCGTTGCCCTCAAACTTAAGGACAAACTTGATGCCGCTGTTTACTACCGCCTGCTTATGAAGCATCTCGGTGAAGAAGTCCTTGGGCATATTGATATCGGTAAAGACCTCAAGGTCGGGTCTCCACTTGATTATAGTACCTGTACGGCGCTTATCAAGGGGAGTTATCTTAAGCTTGGATGCAGGATTACCCTTTTTAAAATTGATCTCATAGAGATTGCCGTCACGGTAGCTCTTAACCTCCATATACTCAGAGGAGAACTGAGTAGCGCAGGCACCGAGACCGTTAAGACCGAGAGAATATTCGTAGTTGCCGCCGCCCTGGTTGTTATTGTACTTACCGCCTGCATAGAGCTCACAGAAGATAAGATCCCAGTTATAGCGCTTTTCCTTTTCGTTATAGTCAAGGGGCATACCTCGTCCCTTGTCCTCTACCTCTATAGACATATCGCGGAACACGGTAACGGTAATGACCTTACCAAATCCCTCTCTTGCCTCATCCACAGAGTTAGAAACTATCTCAAATACAGAATGCTCACAACCCTCAAGACCGTCAGAGCCGAAGATAACTCCGGGACGCTTACGAACCTTGTCCGGGCCCTTCAATAACGTAATGTCGTCATTTGAATAGCTTGCTTTTGTGTTAGCCATTTAAATTCTCCTTATTGAAAAATCTCTTTATATGTGTTAAAATGCTTTTGGGTGATAATATGCTTGAATTATGTAAATACGTTTTCAGAAACGAAAATATCGAATATATAGGCGTACTGCCTATAGAAAGCTGTAAAATAATAAATCAATCTCTTTACGAGCGGACCTGTGTCTGGGCTAAAAGTGTTATTCTCTTTCTTGTGCCCTATTATACCGAGGATCGCCGTGAGAGAAATATATCTCTCTATGCCGTGCCACGTGATTACCACGTATATATGGCAGACCTTACCGACAGAATGGTACAGAGCCTGCAGTATATGCAGCCTGACAGACGCTTCCGCGGTATGGCGGATCATTCGCCTATAGCCGAGACCTCTGCTGCAGCTATGGCAGGACTGGGTATCATCGGAGACAACTACCGTCTTATAAACGAAAAATACGGCTCATACGTATTTATCGGCGGTATATTTACCGATATGGTGACCGCAGAAAAAGCAAAAGAAATATCATTCTGCCATCACTGCGGTAAATGTACCGAGGCTTGCCCCTCAAGGGATAACTGTCTTTCGGCTCTTACCCAGCAGAAGGGTGAGCTTGACGATAAGACAATTTCGCTTATGAGACAGCATCACACCGCCTGGGGATGCGATATCTGTCAGAATGTTTGTCCGTATAACAAAAACGTCGCAAAAACTCCGATTAACTTCTTTTGGCAGGACAGGATATTCGAGCTTACCCCCGAGATACTTGACAGTATGTCAGATGAGGAGCTAAAGTCCCGTGCCTTTGGCTGGCGCAAAAGAAAAACCATCGAACGTAACATAAAACTGCTTACAGAGTAATATACTATAAGCGGTGATATATGTGGGTTATGATAAATATACTTCCCTTCTGTCCTACCGCTTGGGACAGTTAAAGGAAAACGGATTATGGAATATCGCTATGCGTGCCGTACGGTACACACGGCGGTATTTCCTTATTTCAAGGCTTATACGCTATGCGTCATATATTATCGCCGCCATTGAGACGAGCGCTGTGCTGCTGGTGGTCTTTTCGGTATTACTGGTGCTTTTACCTGTTGCCCTTGTTATCTTCGGTATAACAGTGATCTTAAGCACCTCTCAGTACAAAAAATACACAAAGCTCATATCCGAGGATATAACCGACAGAAAGATTGTTGTCATAGACGCAAAAAAAGGATATTTTGGCCGTCGGGCATATCTTAATAATATGACGGTATGCTTTCGGAACGAGGGGTATACAGTGCTTGTGATATCCCGTTCCTTCAAGCACGACAGGTTTCTTGTAGCCAGAAAAGCTGATGATAATATATGGGTATTAAAGCTCAACTACTTTTTTATACTGAAAAAGAAGCTGAACACAAATGATATAACCTATATCTATTAACGTTATATCACGGTATAAGTCCCAAAAACGGGACTTATGCGTGAATAAGAAGATCCATTGCGGAATCTGCGTCCTTTGTAAGAGCGTTGTAGTACTCTGTACAGAGTGCAACGATAGACTCGTCTGTAATTTCGGAATATTTAGCGAGAGCGGCGGCAACGCCGTTCTCTTTTGTATATTCGCAGATCTCCTTGGAGGAGTCATCACGGTCAAAGAGCAGACCTGCGGCAAGACCCATTACCATATAGTTTACGGCAAGACCCTGCTTAGCTGCTAACTTGATAGCGCCGGGGAGTCTGTCAACGGAGGAAAGCTTACGCTTGGTATCGTTACCTACACGGGCAACAGTATCACCGAGAAGCTTGTTGTCATAACGGGTAAGAAGATCAAAGGAGTGGTCGTTAAGATCGGCCACGTCTGCATTATGCTCCTTTGCAAGGCTCTGTGCGGACTGGGTCAGCGCACCGAGAGCTATAAATCGGATACGCATATCTGCCGCCGCTTCCCATATGTAATCGTAGCCCTTAAGGTTGCCGAGATAAGCACAAAGAGCGTGGCTCATATTGTGCATATAGAGCTTACGCTGAATGAACAGCTCAAAGGGAGCGTAAGGAAGCATATTCTTGATTTCAGGGATCTCCCCCTTGAAGGCATCCTTATCAACAGGCAGAGTACAGAACTTCTCTACGCATACCGCAAGAGGATACTCTGCGGAGATAGCGTCTGGGGTCTTGGGAACCATGCGTCCGATAGAAGCCTCTACAAATCCGAAGTTGGCATCAAAGTATTCTCTTTCCTCGTCGTTGAGATACTCACAGATAAGATCATGGAGATAGATGTTGGCATCTATCTTGTTCTCACAGATAATGATATCAAGAGGACCCTTGCCCGACTTCATTCTTGCCTTGACACCCTCGGAAATAGGCTTGGCAATGAACTTGAGTATATTTACACCTACTGCAGTTGCCATAATATCAGCCTCTGCTATCTCGCGGGCAACAGCTTCAAGATC
>JAZRQH010000048.1:0-3004 GCA_045649645.1 Eubacteriales bacterium | reverse complement strand
AATAAGTAATTCTCTCCGTGAAGCTGCGTTAAGGCAAAGGAGTTGACAGACTCCGAGAGTGGCGATTTTATCGCAATTTGAGTGGTACCGCGAGTGTAATACACCCGTCTCAAAGCAAAATGGCTTTGAGACTTTTTTGTTGTATAGCAAATTGTGTTGTGGCGTGTGATAAACAAAGGGTATTCATTTTGCTACAGAGCGCAGTTTGCCTTGGGGCGGCTCGCCCCTTTGTTTCAAAGCAGAAATAAGCTGAGGTAAAAACTATGTTGACACTTGACAAGATTTTCAATGCGCAGACAGTACTGCGAAACATCATCAGACCTACCAACTGTGTCCGTGCCTACGGTATTGCAGAGGACTGCCGACTTTACTTAAAGCCCGAGAACCTGCAGATAACAGGCTCCTTTAAGGTAAGAGGCGCAGGCTACAAGATAGCAATGCTCTCCGAGGAGGAGAAGGCAAAGGGCGTTATAGCATGCTCTGCAGGCAACCACGCTCAGGGCGTTGCCCTTGCCGCATCCAAGAACGGAATCAAATCTCTTATCTGTCTGCCCGACACAGCGCCTATCTCCAAGGTAGAGGCAACCAAGGGCTACGGAGCAGACGTATGCCTTGTTCCCGGATGCTATGACGACGCATACAAGAAGGCGCTTGAGCTCCGCGACAGCGAGGGATATACCTTTGTCCACCCCTTTGACGACGAGAACGTTATCGCAGGACAGGGAACCGTCGCGCTTGAAATATTAAACGATCTTGACAATATCGACGCCATCATCGTGCCTATCGGAGGCGGCGGACTTATCTCTGGTATAGCATATACCGTCAAGCAGATCAGACCCTCTATCAAGGTATACGGCGTTCAGGCGGCAGGCGCTCCCAGTATGTACAACTCTGTCCGTCACGGAGCTATTGAGACCCTTGATTCGGTTTCCACCGTTGCTGACGGTATCGCAGTAAAGCAGCCCGGTGAGAACACCTTTGACCTTATCAGCAAATACGTTGACGATATCGCTCTCGTTACCGACGACGAGGTATGCTCGGCTATCCTTGCGCTTATCGAAAAGCAGAAGATGGTAGCAGAGGGTGCGGGTGCGGTAGCGGTAGCTGCGGCTATGCACGGCAAGTTCCCCATCAAGGGCAAGAAGGTAGTAAGCCTTGTTTCAGGCGGTAATATCGACGTTACCAGCCTCTCCCGCGTTATAGACCGCGGTCTTATGAAGTCGGGACGCTCTAGCCGTCTTACCATCGAGCTTCTTGACAAGCCGGGTCAGCTTGTGGCTGTATCAAGCCTTATCGCACAGTGCGGCGGTAACGTAACAGGCGTTCATCACGAGAGAGCAGGGGATACAACCAGCATCAACGGCTGTTATCTGCGTATCGAGATGGAGACCAGAGACTACGATCACGTTCAGCTTATTACCAATACTCTCAAAGAGCATGGATTCAGAATCATAGATAATTAAGGAGAAACTAAAAATGAGCAAAATAGTATATACAAACTCTGCACCCGATGCAATAGGCCCCTACTCTCAGGCAATGGTGGTAGGTAACCTTGTGTTTACCTCGGGACAGATAGCAATAGACCCCGCAGACGGTATGATCAAGGCAGAGACCATAACCGAGCAGACCGAGCAGGTATGCAAGAACCTCTGCGCTGTTCTTGAAGCAGCGGGAACAAGCATCGAAAAGGCTGTCAAGACCACCTGCTTCCTTTCGGATATGGCAGACTTTGCCGCATTCAACGAGGTGTACGGCAAGTACTTTACAGGCAAGCCTGCAAGAAGCTGTGTAGCCGCAAAGCAGCTGCCCAGAAACGTTCTTGTTGAGGTTGAGGTCATAGCGGAAATATAATTCGTAATGCGTAATTCGTAATGCGTAATTAAATGAAAAAAGTCGGTTAGAAACCGACTTTTGTTTTTTTAAGCAAATCTAATTATGTCACCGGGTAATATCTCAAAGGGAGCATTTATCTTGAATATCATTCCGGGGTGGGGCGCAGATTCTATAGCCTCGCCATTTTCGTCTGTCATAAGGGTTATATCAAAGGCCTTGCCGCACTTGCCGGGGGAGATTACCTCCACCTTGTCACCAAGGCATACCTTGTTACGCTGGATAAAGGTGGCTACGCCCTCCTCATAACCAAGCGCCTGTGCTATATAAGCCTTTTCACGGAGATATCCGTTATACTCGCAGACGTTGGCATCAAGTATGGGATTGCCGAAGAAATAACCTGTGTTGTACTCACGGTGGCTTACAGATTCAAGCTCGTTCTTCCATGCAGGATCGTAAACGTAGTTATCGGGGTCAGCCATATAGCGGTCAAATGCCATACGGTAAGCGTTTGTGGTAACGGCAGTGTAATAAGCGCTCTTCATTCGTCCCTCTATCTTAAAGGACTTGATTCCAGCTTCTAAAAGCTCGGGAATATGCTCTATCATGCACATATCCTTTGAGGACATAATGAAGGTTCCGTGCTCGGTCTGTTCGATAGGCAGGGGAGCGTCGGGACGCTTGTCCTCGATTATCTCATAGAGCTTGTAGCTCCAGCGGCAGGGCTGAGTGCAAGCGCCGCAGTTGGCATCTCTGCCGGTCAGATGCTCGGAGAGAAGGCATCTTCCGCTCCAGGAAACACACATGGAGCCGTGGATAAACACCTCAAGCTCAAGGTCCTCGGGGATATTTTTTCTGATCTCAATGATCTGCTCAAGGCTTAGCTCACGGGCAAGAACAACACGCTTTGCACCCATACGGTAGTACGCCATACAGGTCTGGGGGCTGACTATGCTTGCCTGTGTGGATATATGAAGCTCAACCGCGGGCAATACTCTCTTGGCAAGGTCTATAACGCCAAGATCGGCAACTATAAGGGCATCTATACCGCTGGCCTTAAGTGCGGTGAGATATTCCTCAAGAGCCTCGTATTCGCCAACCTTGGGCATAGTATTGACGGTAACGTAGACCTTAACGTTTCTTTCGTGGGCGTATTTTACCGCCTCAAAAATTT
>JAZRQH010000047.1:0-8602 GCA_045649645.1 Eubacteriales bacterium | reverse complement strand
ACCGCCCTTGAAGCAGGCAAGGAAGAAAATCTTGAGCTGTGGAAATGGTTCATAGATATTTCCATCATCGAATACAAAAAGACATACGCCCAGTTGGGTATAGAGTTTGACAGCTATGCGGGTGAGAGCTTCTACTATGACAAGTGCGCTCCCGTTATCGAAAAATTAAAGGATGCGGCTATTACCAAGGTTGACGACGGCGCAACTATAGTTGACCTCAGTGAGTACAATATGCCTCCCTGCCTTATACTTAAGCGTGACGGCTCTACCATCTACGCTACCCGTGATATCGCGGCGGCTCTCTACCGTAAAGAGACCTACGACTTTGACAAGTGTATCTATGTAACAAGCGCAGGTCAGAGCCTCCACTTTGCACAGTGGTTCAAGGTAGTTGAGATGATGGGCTACGAGTGGGCAAACCGTCTTATCCACGTTCCCTACGGAACAGTAAGTATTGACGGTGCAAAGCTGGCTACCCGTACAGGTAACGTTGTGCTTCTCAAGGATCTCTTTGCTCAAGCAACCGATAAGGTTCTTGGCATCATGAACGAAAAGAACCCCGACCTTCCTAACAAGGAGGCTGTGGCAGAGGCAGTTGGTGTTGGTGCTATAGTATTCCACTATCTCTCCAATAACCGCATCAAGGATATCAACTTCAAGTTAGACGACGTTCTCAAGTTCGACGGCAACACAGGTCCCTACTGTCAGTACACCTATGCCCGTTCTGCTTCCATCCTTGCAAAGGCAGGCGAGGTAGCAGACAGCTGTGACTACACAGACGTAACAGAAGAAGAATATCAGCTTGCAAAGACCCTTGCAAAGTTCCCCGAGGCAGTAGAGTCGGCTCTCAGTTCCAGCGAGCCTATGATGATAACACGCTATATCCTGGATGTAGCTACAGCCTTCAACCGTTTCTACCATGAGTGCCAGATACTCTCATGTGAGGACGAGAAGATAAGAGAACGCAGAATATCCATGACATCTGCCGTACATACGGTATTAGGCAGTGCCTTTGGACTTATCTGTATGAAGAAAACCGAGAAAATATAATTAAGGAGAAATAAATCATGTCAGGACATTCCAAATGGAGTAATATCAAGCACAAGAAAGAAAAGAGTGACGCTGCCAAGGCGAAAATATTCACTAAGGTAGGTAAGGAGATCGCAGTTGCAGTTAAGGCTGGCGGTCCCGACCCCGTTTCCAACTCCAAGCTCAAGGAGCTCATCGCAAAGGCTAAGTCCTTAAACGTTCCTAACGACAACATCGACCGTATCATCAAGAAGAGTAGCGGCGCTGACGCAGTTGACTACGAAGAGGTTGTATACGAGGGCTACGGTCCCAGCGGTGTTGCAGTTATCGTTGAGGCTACCACCGACAACCGTAACCGTACAGGCGGTAACGTAAGACATTTCTTTGACAAGTACGGCGGAAACCTTGGTCAGAGCGGATGCGTATCCTTTATGTTCGAGGATAAGGGCGTTATCATTGTTGAGCGTGAAAGCGGTGCCGACGAGGATAAGCTGATGGAGGATTCTCTCGAGGCAGGTGCAGAGGACTTTGTAGCAGACGAAGAGGTATTTGAGATCTATACCGTTCCCGCTGACCTTATGGCAGTTAAGGAAGACCTTGAGGCTAAGGGCTACGTTATTGCTTCTGCCGAGAAGGACAAGATCCCCTCTAACTACGTTACCCTCACCGACGAGGAGGACATCAAGAAGATGAACCTTCTTATCGAGCATCTTGAAGAGGACGACGATATCTCTGAAATTTATCATAACTGGGAAGAGTAATTACAGGAGGCTTTATGCCTCCTGTAATTAAATGCGGAGTGCGGAATGCGGAATGCGGAATTATGGTTGATTTTCGCATTAGCTAAAATCTCCATCAGGAGAAGATATAAAATGAAAAATGTAATTGAAGAAAAAAGTTTTAAATTTGCAATAAGAATTGTAAATTTATATAGATATCTAACAGAAAACAAAAAGGAATACATTTTATCAAAGCAGTTGTTACGCTGCGGCACAAGCATCGGTGCAAATGTCTCAGAGGCTGAAAGGGGCCAATCCAAAGCAGATTTTTATGCTAAAATGAATATAGCATTAAAAGAAGCTAACGAAACAGAATATTGGTTACGGTTATTACAAGCCACCGATTATTTAAACGATACAGAATACGATAGTATTTTAAAAGATATTAACGAAATCATAAGCATTTTAGTAGCAATAACCAAAACTGCAAAAACTGAAAAATACGAATAAAATACAAATGGAGATTTTTGTCCTTCGAGACAAAAATCCTCCTGAATTCCGCACTCCGCACTCCGCATTCCGCATTTATAACATATTGGAGAATGATATGAAAAAAATATTATTCATCGGTACCGGCGGAACCATAAGCTCAAAGAAAAGCTCTATGGGTCTTGTTCCGGGGCTTGATACCGAGGCTCTTATTACGGCTCTGCCTGATATAAAGCAGCTCTGCGAGCCCTATGCTCTGAGCCTCTATTCTATAGACAGCTCCGAGATGACCCCCGAGCATTGGGTAGGAATGGCTCGTGCTATCAAGGAAAATTACGACCTCTATGATGGCTTTATAATCTGCCACGGCACCGACACTATGGCATATTCGGCGGCGGCTCTGTCCTATCTCGTTCAGTGTAGCCCCAAGCCTATCATACTGACAGGCAGTCAGAAGCCTATCTCCTTTGACATCACCGATGCCAAGCGAAATCTCCATGACAGCCTGCTCTGCGCTCTGCATCCCGACAGTGCGGGAGTAAATATCGTCTTTGACGGTAAGATAATTGCAGGTACCCGAGCTATCAAGGAAAAGACCTATTCCTTTGACGCTTTTGCCAGTGTAAACTTCCCCTATCTCGGCTATATCAAGGGCGACAACGTTGTTTATTATATAAAGCAGCAGAGTGATAACGTGTGCTTCTACGATAAAATGGATGCAAGCATTTTTGTCCTTAAGCCCACACCGGGTATGCCCCTTGAGATAATAGAGCCGCTTATCCGTCATTACGACTGCCTTGTGGTAGAGTGCTACGGTATGGGAGGTCTGCCCAAGGCAACTGCCGACTGTATGGCAGCCGCCCTTGAAAAGCATGATTGCCTTATAGTTATGACCACACAGGTAGCCTACGAGGGCAGTAACACAGGGGTTTATGAGGTAGGCAAGTACATCGGCGATAAGTTTGAATATCTTGAGGCTCACGATATGGCAAACGCCGCCCTGTATACCAAGCTGATGTGGATGCTGGGTAACTTTGAAAGAAGCGAATACAAGAAAATTTTCTATACACCTGTAGGATTTGATATTTATGGGTAACTGTTATATTATTGGCGCCTGGGGCTTTAATGAGGATATTAAGCCTGAGGCAGATGACTTTGTCATCGCCGCAGACGGCGGTTACGAGGCTCTTATAAAAAAAGGAATAAAGGTGGACTGTGTAATGGGGGATTTTGATTCTCTCGGCTACACACCCGAGCACGAAAACGTTACCGTTCACCCCTGCGAAAAGGATGACACCGACACCCGTCTTGCAGTAGAATACGGCTATTCTCTGGGATACCGAAAATTTCTCATTTTCGGAGGCATCGGTGGAAGACTTGACCACACTCTGGCAAATATGCAGACCCTCCTCGGTCTTTGCCGTATGGGAGCAGAGGCCTATCTCATAGGCGAGGGCAAGATAATAACCGTTGTGGAGAACGGCTCCTTTGAGTTCAGTGGTAAGGAAAGTGGATATCTGTCTCTCTTCCCTGCCGACGGAGCGGTATCGGGAGTATATCTCAAGGGACTCAAGTACACCCTTGACAACGCAGAGCTTTTTTCTGACAGGGCTCTTGCGGTAAGCAATGAATTTATCGGCGAAAAAGCCCTTGTCCGTGTGGATAAGGGAGCTTTGTATATGATATGGTACGCAGATTTTAAGGAAGGAGAGGGATCTGTATATGATAATAACAGGCGCAATATTTGATCTTGACGGTACTCTTATAGATTCTATGCCTATGTGGCATAACTTCGTAAAGATATATCTTGAAAAATATGATCTTACTCCCGATGAGTATCTTCTGAAAAACGCAAAGGACATGTCCTTTGAGGAATCCTCGGAGTATATACATAAGCATTATGATATCGGCAAGACTCCCGAAGAAATAGTAAAGGATATGGCGGACACAGCAGCAGATGCCTATGCCAACACCATAACCATCAAGCATGACGTAAAGCCCTTCCTTTTTGCCCTTCGCTGCAAGGGAGTACGTATGTGTATAGCCACAGCCAGTCCCCGCGAATGGGCAGAGGCGGCACTTAAAAGACTGAATATCGATCATTATTTTTCAGTTATACTCTCCTGCTATGACCTTAAGACCTCAAAGAGTGTTCCCTTTATATATGACCGTGCCTTTGACATATTAGGAACCGACAAAGAGACCACCTATATCTTTGAGGATTCGGTAAACTGTATCCGCACCGCAAAGGCGGCAGGCTACAGAGTAATCGGCGTCAAGGACGAGATGTCCGCACCCGATGAAGAGGAGATCAAAAGATTATCCGATATCTACATAAAGGACTTTGACGATTTCCGCGGAATGGTACGTTAAATATATAAGTCAGAAGACTTCGAAAAAGGAAGGTAGGTTTTCGTAAAAAGGGTCCGTAGGCGTACTAAGTACGGTAGTGACCCTTTTCGCGGAAAAGTGTGAAAGGACGGCATAAAACTCGATGTTTATGCCGTCCTTGAATGCTTATCTGACTATATTGGGAGACATAATAATCATCTACTTGCTGTCCGTTGGTTGGAGAGATGATCTGAAATGATAATTATTTCACACGTCCGACCGACTTTTTCGACAGTCTTAAAGACCGAGCAAACGCTCGGTCTTATTTTTTTGCTCAAAAACAGGGGATAGGTACCCTACCGAGCCGAAATTATATCTGTTATTATGGTCTCGGAGGTGATGCAATGGAAGAAAAATTGCAAGAGGTTACGTCAAAGCTGATAGAAAAGCTGGAAAGAGCCATAGACGAGCTTGACAGCTACGTTATCAGCACCAAGACCAAGGAAAAGAAGCTGGAATATGACGACGAGGGCAAAAAGCCTCTAATGGAGTACACAGAGGAAAGCGAGAGGATAGAGACCGTCAAGGGTCCCATAGACCGTGCCGCCCTCAAGAATCTTGTCGGTGCTCTGAAGGAGCTTAGAGGAGACAACTCGGAGTCCGGCGGAGACATCACCGTGCTTCTCAGCGAGGATGCAGGAGAGCTGTCGGTATGAAGCAGATGATAATAGGAACTCCAAACCAAAAGCAAATGCTGTTCATATCCGGAAAGCTTAACGATAAGTGGATAAGATACAGCTACGACCCCACGCACCGTTTGTGGCACAGCTCTGCCACCGAAAGGGTAACGGGGTATCTGAGATTCTCCGACGCTACCCTTGAGGTAACGAGAAAGGGAGATTGTTCCGTACTAAAGACTATGTATAACGGCATTCCGTCAGAATACGGTACCGAATATATATCCGCCCTTGAGCCGGTATGGTCCTGGGAGAGCACCGATATAAGCTACAGAACTCCCGACAAAAAATATCTGCGCCGTCTGACTATAGACAGCTCCTGCGACACAGAAGCAGAAATATATATATCCTACGACGGCAACGAGCCGATACATATCTGCAGTAGTCCTCCCCATACGAGGACAAGCCGCAGGATACACATCTTCCCCCGCCGATGTGACCGTTTCAGAGTGATAATGGAGGGTAGGGGTAAAATGATACTCTACTCTGTTACAAAGGACACCGAGGAGGCAAGTGAAGATGGCTGATACCTATATCAGACGTATAGATCCAAACGCCAAGGGTAAGGAGATAAACGAATATCTTAACTACCTTACAGACCGTCTGGAATATATACTTGAAAACATAGACGAAGAAAACCTTACCGATAAGCTGAAAAACAAGATAGGAGGTTAATATGGCAATAAACGGACTGACACAGAAAACAAGGGACACGCTCTACGCTCTGACCAAGCCTGAAAAAAAGAAGGAAAGCATGCAGCCTATGCTGAAAAAGCCTAAAGCGCAGAACTCTGAATATAAAGAAAAACAGGACGTCCTGCTGAAGGAATATCTCGACCGTGAGCCTTATGATTTTAACATCAACACCGACAAGCTCTACGCTCAGTATGCCGACCTGTACAAAAAGCAGGGCGAGGCTGCCATGCGTGACACTGTGGCAAACGCTTCGGAAAAGACGGGAGGCTACGCCTCCTCCTACGGTATAACCGCAGGCTCTGCGGCATATCAGAGCTACCTTGACAGGCTCAACGAGATAGTCCCTGTCCTTGAAGAAAAGGCGTATGAAAGATATACCGACAAGTCAGGCAAGGATCTGGATGCTCTTAAGCTCCTTGGCTCTCTTGACGATAAGGAATACGACAAATACCGTGACGACCTTAATGACTACAAGGACGAAAGAGAGTATTACCGCGATATATACCGGTACGAGGATGACAGAGATCTGGAGATGTACAAGGCTCTGACCGATTATATCCTCAATATCGCCAAGCTGGAGAACAGCGACTATAAAAACGAAAGAGATCTTGAGCTGGCATTGGCGAAAATGATACAATAATGAAAAATAAAGCTGTTGCGTTGCAACAGCTTTATTCTATGTTATCTTCTTTTCTTTGCGGCTACAAAGCCAATGCCGGAAACCGCAAGTACGCCTACTGCCATTGCAGCTCCGATATCGAAGGTCTGTGCGGCGTTACCGCCTGTAGTAGCACCTGTGGTCGCCTTCTTGGTAGTAGACTTGGTTGTTACCTTTTGAGTAACCTTGTTGCCCTTGTCGTCAGTAACTGCGTTACCCTTGCCGTCGGTAACTACCTCTGTCACCTCTGCGGCGGTGGTGGTGTCACTGCCCGCGGTGGTGTCAGCGGCAGTGGTGGTATCCTCTGCGGTGGGAAGCGCACCCAGGTTAAGATGTATACCGTAAGCGTTTATCTTCCAGGGTGTAGCCATAATACCGGAGGTTCCGTCAACACAGGTGGTAGCTATGGTAACGTATCTGTGATAGGTTATACGCTCACACGCCTCGTTGTCATAGCGTCTGTCATAGTAGATCATAGCGCAGGTGACCTCGTTGCCTTGCGCAACTATCTCCTCGGGGGTCAAAGTAACGTCACCGTAAGAAATATCCTCAACGTCACGGCAGACCGTTTCCCACGGAATAGCCGCCTCAAAGAGCCAGCCGCCGTCGGTCAACTTACCCCTGGCGGAGATGATATCCGTGACCTCACCCTCGTTCACATGGGTACGGTAGGTGCGGATAACATCACCCTCAAAGATACCGAAGCAGTACCACACCGAGGTATCCGAAAGAAATCCCACATCACGAAGCTTGTTAAGGGGGTCAAGAGTAAATACGAATACGTCGCCGTCCCAACCGGGTCGGTTACCTACGTCGTCACCGTCTATCCAGTCCTCCTCCTCACAGAGGCTTATCTCGGGAAGGATTATCTCAGCGGCGATATAGAGATATTCGCTGTCATAGGCACGCCAAAGGCTGCCCTCTACCTCTACGGGTATAGCACCCCAGCCGCCGTCGGTATTTGCCTTGTTTATAGGCTGAGCTGCACTCCAGCCCTCGCCCTCGGTTATATTGCCGTCGATGGCGGGAGCTCCGAAGGGACAGTCTATAGTACCGATCTCCGCCTGAAAGTCCTCAGCTTCATCTGCCGCTACAGGCAGAAGCATACCGCAGAGCATTAAAACACATATAAGTACAGAAAAAAGCTTTTTCATAGGCACACTCCTTGAATTTATCCATATATAGATATTATAACAAATATGTATAAATAAATCAAGAAAAAACCTTGCCGAAGCAAGGTTTTTTATATTACTTTCTCTTCTTTGTTGCAACAAAGCCGATGCCTGATACCGCAAGTGCACCGAATGCCATAGCTACACCGATATCAAAGGTCTGTGCAGCGTTGCCGCCTGTGGTAGCACCTGTAGTCGCCTTCTTGGTAGTGGACTTGGTGGTAACCTTCTGTGTAACCTTGTTGCCGGAAGCGTCGGTTACTGCATTGCCCTTGTTATCTGTAACTACCTCTGTTACCTCTGCCGCTGTGGTGGTATCGTTACCGGATGCCGCAGTTGTAGTGTCGGCAGCGGTAGTGGTATCCTCTGCCGCAGGCTTAGCTCCAAGCATAAAGTGCATACCGTAGCACTTAATCATCCAGGGAGTAGCAGAGGGACCGGGAGTGCCGTCGGCACATACGGTACAGATGGTTGCATATCTGGAGCCCGTGATACGCTCGGTAGCCTCTTCATCGTATACTCTGTCGTAGTAGATCATCTCACCGGAGATCTTGTTGCCTTCCTTTGCCAGGTCAGCGGGTGTGAAAACGATATCGCCGTAGGAGATATCCTCAACATCACTACAGATGGTCTCCCAGGGAATAGAAGCCTCAAAACGCCAGCCGCCGTCGGTCACCGCACCTGCGGACTTAACGATATCGGACACCTCACCGTCGTTTACGTGTGTACGGTAAGCGCGGACAATATTACCCTCGAAGATACCGAAGCAGT
>JAZRQH010000046.1:0-7379 GCA_045649645.1 Eubacteriales bacterium | reverse complement strand
AATAAGCTCAGCAGCTCTTGCAACTCTTTCCTTGTACTCGTAATCGGGAATTAAAATTCTGCTCATTTTTTGATCTCCTTATATCATTACATTATTATTTATTATTATTTGACCTGCAGTTGCAGGTGTGTTTGCAAGCTTATATTCTTCGGCTAAGACCTTAAGCTTCTTTTTAAGCATAGCAAAGGTCAGACCGAAAAGTATACAGGAAGCGCCCTTTGTAAAGGCACAGATGGAATCAGCCCAGTTGGTGGTATAGGATATACCTGTAACGGTTATATTGCCGCTGACAACCAAAAGATTTGCCGCGCCTACGGCGAACAGAACAACAACTATCAAGCCGGAAAGCTTAGCGTTGGGAACACCTGTTGTTGCAATATTGCGGATCTTACCTATACCTGCAGAAAGCTTAAAGCAGAATATAACGTAGATAACGCCTGCTGCTATAAACATAGGGATAAGAATAACTACCATAGCACCGATAAGTTCCTCGGGTACCGAAGCACAGACTGCTACACCCGCGCAGATCATAAGCATCGCAAATATAAACGAGAAGCCTATCTTTATACCGGTTGCAACCTTAACGACCGTAAGACCGCCTGTCTTCATATCCTTTTTGGACTTTGCGAATATAAAGGCAAGGAAAAGGCCTATTATAAGTACAAGGCTTTCGTCCATAAATTCAAACATACCGAACACATCCTTGACGTCATCGAGAGTAAGCGTCTCATCTTCATATTCGGACACCGAAACCTTATCAAAGATGCCGGGCTCTTCGTAGTAGCCGTAGGGGTCGGACTCCACAGTCATGAAAAAGGATACTGTACTAAAGATAACCGAAAGAGTGAAAAGTATAGTGGCAATAAGGAAAAGCACCGAAGAAAAGCTCTTCTTAACACAGGACTTAGCCTTTTCTTCTACCGTAGGCAGGTGCTCCACCGTCTCGGGTATGATTGTAGGAACAACTATAGGCTCAGGCTCTTTAGCCACAGCTACACTAGGAGTAACTACGGGAGCCGCTACAGGTGCGACCACAGGCTCAGCTACAGGCTCGGGTATAACCTCGGTTACGGGTTCAGCGGTAACTTCAGCCACAGGCTCTGTCACAGCTTCTTCTACAGCCGTAGGTACGGGCTCAGCAACAGGTTCAGGCTTATTTTCGTCAACGATCACCTTTGTACCGCAGTTGGGACAAAAGCGCGCTTTATCATCAAGTTTTATGCCGCAGTTATAACAAAACATATTTTCACCTCTTTTACGACATATATATTAATTATACATTACACAAATGAAAAAATCAACTGTTTTAACAAAATAAAACACCGAGTTTATGCCTCGGTGTTTAATAATTTAAGTATCTTCTCTATAGAATCCTCGATATGGGAGTTATCCAGCTCTACCGTTATATCCGCATACTTCTCGTACAGAGGCGCTCTTACGTTATAAACGTCGTATATGGTCTCGTTCTTCTTCATAACGATACCTCTGGTTTTTATGTTCTTTATACGTCTTTCAAGATCACAAGGCAGAACCTTAAGGTAAACTATCTTACCCAACTTTTTAAGATATTCCATACCTTCCTCGGACAGAACAACGCTTCCACCCGTAGCGATAACAGTTTCCACTGTATCAATACTTTTTACAGCCGATTCCTCACAGCCTATAAAGCCCTCTATGCCTATATCGTTTATTATCTCAAAGAGCTTTCGCCCTTCCCTTTTTTGTATAACGAGATCGGAGTCGAGAAAAGAATAACCTATTGATTTTGCTAACAGTACACCCAGGGTGCTTTTACCCGACCCGGGCATACCGATAAGAATAACGTTATTTTTCATTTTTGATCTTATTAATAAACTTTTCTATCTTTTCAACGGCAATTTTGAGGTGGTCGAGGGAGTAAGCGTAGGATATGCGTGCAAAGCCCTCGCCGCAATCACCGAATGCGGTACCGGGAACGATGGCAACGTGGCTCTCGTGGAGAAGTCTCTCGCAGAATTCCTCGCTTGTCATGCCGAAGCCTGAAATATTCGGGAACACGTAGAATGCGCCATGAGGCTCAAAGCATTCAAGACCGATATCGCGAAGAGCCTTAACAAGATACTGACGTCTTAGATCATACTCGCCCTTCATATACTCTATATCCTCGTCGCCGTTCTTAAGCGCTTCTATAGCCGCATACTGGCTGACTGTAGGCGCACACATGATAGCATACTGATGTATCTTGACCATCTGCTTCATTATTTCTGCAGGACCGCAGACGTAACCCATACGCCAACCTGTCATAGCATAAGCCTTGGAGAAGCCGTTTACCACAAGGGTACGCTCCCACATATCGGGAAGCGATGCGATAGAGGTATGGGTAAAGCCGTAGGTAAGTTCGCCGTATATCTCGTCGGAGAGGATCATGATATCTGTTCCTCTGATGATCTCTGCTATCTCCTCAAGCTCTTCCTTTGTCATAACCGCACCTGTGGGGTTATTGGGGAAAGGCAGGATAAGGAGCTTGGTTTTATCTGTTATAGCTGCGCGCAGATCCTTGGGGTTGAGCTTAAAGTTGTCCTCCTCACGGGTCTCGATAATAACGGGAACACCGTCGGTAAGAGTAACCATAGGCTCGTAGCAAACGTAGCTGGGAGTGGGGATGATAACCTCGTCACCGGGGTTTACAAGAGCGCGGATAGCCATGTCTATGGCTTCACTACCGCCGATGGTGACGATGATCTCATCCTTTGCACAGTACTGGAGATTAAAGCGTCTGGAGAGATATCTGGATATCTCAACACGCATCTCCATAAGTCCGTTGTTGGAGGTATAGTAGGTCTTTCCCTGCTCCAATGCCTGAATACCCGCATCACGGATATGCCAGGGGGTAGCAAAGTCGGGCTGACCTACGGTCAGGGATATTACGTCCTCCATCTCGTCAAGGATATCAAAGAATTTTCTGATACCCGAGGGCTTGATCTCCATTGCCCTCTTTGACAGTACCTTTGTATAATCCATTAAATGTTGCCCCTCTCGTCCTTCTTTTCTGTACCGAAGATAACGCCTTTTTCCTTGAACTTGGTAAGTACAAAGTGGGTAGCGGTAGCGGTTACCTCCTCAAGGGAAGCAAGCTTACGTGCTACAAAGAACGCTACCTCCTTCATGGTCTTGCCTTCTATGAATACTGCAAGGTCAAAACCGCCGGACATAAGGTAAAGGCTCTTTACCTCAGGGTAGTTTGCAATACGCTCCGCAACCTTGTCAAAGCCGCGTTCACGCTGAGGGATGATGTTAAGCTCGATAAGAGCGTTTACACGGTCATCGTCAACCTTTTCCCAGTCGATGATCGCAGAATAACCGAGGATAGTACCGTCAGCCTCGCACTTTCTTATCATATCCTTAATATCGCCTACCTCCTTGTGACAAAGAACAGCAAGCTGCTCGGGGGTAAGACGGGAATCTTCTTCTATGTGTCTGAGTAAATCCTTCATTTTTTGTTTTCCTCCAATATTTTTTTGATATACGGTGCCATACGGTCACGTGCCATAATATGTCCTGCAACCGAGGGGTGTCCCAGCTTTCCGCCGCAGTCCATAGGTACAAGTAAGGTGTAAAAGCCGTTCTTAGCTCCGCCTAATTTCTTTTCAACCATTTCTTCTGCCTCTTCAAGCATATCTGCAGGACAGAAGAGTACAAGAGAGTCGGGGTGCTTGGCTCTAGCCATAAGGCAAAGCTCTCCTGCTTTTTCAAGAACATCGTCCCACGTAAGTCCGTGTTCCTTGTAGTTATCCTTATCGTTGCCAAGCAAATGCACCACCACAACGTCGGCAGAACGTGCGGGTGTGTAATGATAGTCCTTCTCGCGGACTCGGGGATAGACGTCATAGATATCGTTCATGGTGAACTCCCAGCCGCCGCAGCAGCAGCCGATACCCTGTATAGCCGCAACGCTGATATCAGCGTCAAGCTCTTCGCCTATCATATAGGGATAAGCAACTGTAGCATCCTGATATACGGGAGCACCGCCCCATGCTATATCCGAGGGCTCATCCGGCTGGTTACCAAAGCCGGTGGTGATAGAGTCGCCTACAAACTCGATAAAGAGCTTTTTTGCGGCAGGGGGATCAAGGATCTCACCCTCCACCGTGATATCAGTCATATAGATATCACCAACGCCCCATTCGGTCTGACGGACAAGCTTAAAGGTGTGTGTGCCTTTTATATTCTCAGCCAGTACAAGCTCGTTTTCACCCTCTGTCACATGATAACGTGTAGGTAAGCGCTCGGAGTCGGCATATGCGGTAAAATATACGTCTACGTCCCCTGTATGCTCTGTTTTTTCACAGTAAAAGCATACCGAGACACGACCGTTACAGTCGGCTGTAAACTCTATACTGTCGGCTGAGGACTGCATCATAAGACCTCGCTCGGTCTTTATTGGTCTTCCCTGTGCTTTATATTTCATTTCTTGATCTCCGCTATAATAGGCTCAAGGACTTCTACAAGAGCATCACAGGCACCTGTATGTCCTTCTACGTCGGGATGACCGGATTTGCCCGCGGTATTAAGAGGAACGTCTACACAGTAGTAGCCGTTATCCACTCCGCCAAGCTCTTCGTTGATCATTGTTTCAAACTTCTTGTAGAAGGCACCGGGAAGCACGACCACCTTGCTGTCGGGGTGCTTTGCCCTTGCCATCTCGATAAGCTCCTTACCCTTGGCTGCGATATCTGCGGGAGTATATCCCTCCTCACGCATTGTGGCATGGTCGTTGGAGAAAAGCTCAACTACAACGATATCTGCAGTTCGCTCGGGAGCGTAGCTGTAATCCTTTTCGTTTACTCTGGGGTAGCAATCATAGATATCGTTCATGGTAAAGCCCCAGTAGCCGCCGATAGCTCCGATGCCCTCGATGGCAACTATGCTGTAATCGGCATTAAGCTTCTCTGCCGCCATGTAAGCAAAGGCCTGAGTTCCGTCCTCCCAGATGGGATGTCCGCCCCAGTCGTACTCAAATTCGATCTCGGGCATGTTTCCGAAGCCTGTGGCAATAGAGTCACCGATGAACTCGATGAATATATCTCTGTCTGCGGGAGCTTCTAAAAGCTCGCCTGTGGTGTTTATCTGCTTGACGTAAGCTCTGCCGTTTTCCCACTCGCTCTGACGGACTATTCTGAAATGATGCTCGCCCTTTTCGAGATTCTCAGCAAGAACAAGCTCATAGTCACCCTCGTTTACCTCGTGACGGATATCAGAACGTACACCGTCAACGTATGCGGTAACGAATACAATAAGATCTCTGGGAGCATCCTCCATATCCTCACCTGTAAGGGTAACCGAAACCTTGCCCTCGCAGTTTGCGTTGAACTCAAAGGAATCGGCTGTAGAAAGCAGGGCTATTCCCTTACCTTCATATACGATGGTTCTGCCCTGGGTCTTATAGTTTATGCCCATCTCTTCAACGGTATATACACCGTCGTGCTTTTCGCCACAGGCACAGAGGAGCATACATATTACAAATAATACTAAAAACAGCTTTTTCATGTTATATCTCCTTAAGTTCAGCTTTTCGCTCTGTAAAGCTTGCTATATGGGTAAAGCCGATCTTCTTCAGCTCATCATAAGTCTTTTGTATATCGGCGCCTATATCATCAACGTAGTGAGCATCAGAGCCGACTGTAATAAGTCTGCCGCCCATATCGTAATAAAGCTTTAATATATCAAGATCGGGCAAGGGACAGCCCATATCCTTACGGTAGCCCGAGGTATTGACCTCAAGGGCCTTGCCCTGTGCGATAAGCTTTTCAAAAATTCGTTTTATCGTGGGTATATGAGGCTCAAGCGAAAGGGTGTGTCCCCCCTCCTTGAAATAACGCAGGGGATAGGTTAAATGAGCGAGGGTATCAAAATATCCGAGATCAACGATCTCCTCAAGCTCCTTGAAATACTGGGTTAAAAAGATCTGACACTGTCTGCCTGTTATCTTATAAAATGCCATAAGATAGAAGTCGGGCATTCCGCGGAGGTTATGTACCGAGCCTATGACCTGATCATATTGGTAGGTCTCAAGGATCTTTTTTGCCTTGTCGGGACAGTCGTGTGCCTGACCCAGCTCAAGACCGACGCTGAGCTTAAGTTTGCCCTTGTATTTATCACGGTAATGACACATAGCTTCGTATGCCTTGTTTGCTTCATACGGAGGCTCAAGAGCGGATATCATCTCGTTGGAATTAAGGTCAAGATGATCTGTTATGACAAGCTCACAAAGTCCCATGGCTATTGCCTTTTCGCACATGTCTTCTATTTTATTTTCAGAATCCATGGAGAACATACTGTGGGTATGCTGGTCTGCTGAATATGCCATAACGTCACCTCAAAAAATATATATAACAGTATATCACAAAATGTGATTTTTGGAAAGGTTTTTTCATTAAAAATATTGAGATTACAGAAATTTTGTGATACAATACACCTATATTTACTGTAAAGAGGTAATAGTATGGCTAAATTTATGGATAAAGACTTTATACTCAGCAGCGAAACGGCTAAAAATCTGTATCATAACGTGGCGGCAAAGCTGCCTATCATAGACTATCACTGTCACATTGACCCCCGTGAGATCGCTGAAAATGCGGTATGCACCAACATCACACAGCTCTGGCTATACGGCGATCACTACAAGTGGCGCGCAATGCGTTCCTGCGGTGTTGAAGAAAAATACATCACAGGTGACGCCTCCGACTACGAAAAGTTCAAGGCATTTGCTACCATTATGCCCGATCTTATAGGCAATCCCATGTATCACTGGTCTCATCTTGAGCTCAAGAGATATTTTGACTGTGATCTTATTCTCTGCGAGGAAAACGCAGATGAGATATGGCGTATGACCTCAGACAAGCTGGCTGAAGGTAACCTCAGCGTACTTGATATCATCAAAAAATCTAAGGTTGTTGCACTCTGTACTACAGATGATCCCATATCCGATCTTAAGTATCACAAGCAGATTGCAGAAAACCCCGACATCACCGTAAAGGTTCTCCCTGCTTTCCGTCCCGACAAGGGTCTTAACTGTGAGCGCAAGGGCTTCAGAGCATATATAGATCAGCTCGCAGAGGTTTCCGGTGTTATGATCACAGATATTGAGTCCTTAAAGGCTGCATATAAGCAGAGACTTGAGTTCTTCACTTCTATGGGTTGCTGCACAGCAGACCACGGCATCGACACAAAGGTTCTCTACGGTGAGGCTAAGTGCAAGAAGGATATTGCCGATATCTTCTTAAAGGCTTATAAAAACGACGGCGAGGGTATCACCGCAGATGAAGAGGCAGCATACAAGACAGACCTTAACCGCTTCTTCGCACAGGAATACCGCAATATGGGCTGGATCATGCAGCTTC
>JAZRQH010000045.1:0-10843 GCA_045649645.1 Eubacteriales bacterium | reverse complement strand
GTTCTTCACAGGCAAGCAGAAGTTCGTTGATGCAGGCGGACGTCTTGATAAGTTCAAGAAGCGTCTTGAGGCTGCAAAGAAGTAATCACAGAAATGTACAAAGGGTGAGAAGTGCTTAGGCGCCTCTCACTCATTTTGTTTACCGGAGGTAAACAAAATGAATGCAGAATGCAGAGTGCAGAATGCAGAATTATGGTTGAAAACCGCCAAATCGGTTTTCTTCCTTTTAATTACGAATTACGCATTACGAATTACGAATTGTATTATGGAATCAATAATCAAAGAAGAAAAATTAACCCGTTGCGCCCTTGTGGCGATAAATACAAGATATGACGACGAGTCCGAGATAGAAGCGTCCTTTGACGAGCTCGAAAGACTTGTGGAGACCGCAGGCGGTGAGCCTGTGTTCCGACTCCTGCAGAACAAGTCCACTTCTGACGTCCGTACCTACATCGGACAGGGCAAGGTAAAGGAGCTTTCCGACCTCTGCCAGGCAAACGAGATAGAGCTCGTTATTTTTGACACCGAGCTTTCCCCCTCACAGATACGTAACCTTGAGGACGAGATAGAGGGTGAGGTGCGCGTTATCGACCGCAGTATGCTTATACTCGATATCTTCGCGCTCCACGCCACAAGCGGCGAGGGTAAGCTTCAAGTAGAGCTGGCTCAGCTTCGCTATACCATACCCCGACTTATGGGTAAGGGTACCGAGCTTTCGCGTCTGGGCGGAGGTATAGGTACCAGGGGTCCCGGTGAGTCAAAACTTGAGACAGACCGCCGTCACCTTATGCGCCGTATCACGGCTCTTGAGTCTCAGCTCAAGGAGATGGACTTTAACCGTATGACTCAGCGCAAGGCAAGAGAGAAGTCAGGTATATGCAAGGTAGCTATCGCAGGCTATACCAACGCGGGCAAGTCCACCCTTCTCAACTATCTTACAGGTGCGGGTATACTTGCCGAGGATAAGCTTTTTGCTACCCTCGACCCCACCACACGCAAGTTCACTCTCCCCGACAATACCGAGATACTTTTAACAGATACGGTAGGCTTTATACGCAATCTGCCTCACCACCTTATCAGAGCATTCCGCTCCACCCTTGACGAGGTAAAGTACGCTGACGTTATTATGATACTGGTGGACACCTCCGACCCCCGCTGCGACGAGCAGCTTGAGGTGACACAGAAGCTTCTTTTTGATCTTGATGCGGCAAACAAGCCTATATTATACGTATACAACAAGTGCGATATGGCAGCTCCCGGCTTTATGGGCGCATCCAGCCGTATCCCCACCGCCTCGGTTGCCTATATCAGCGCAAAGACGGGGGTTGGTATAAACGAAATGCTTGAGACCCTGTCCTCGCTCTGTAATAACGGTAAGAGCAAGGAGATATTCGTTATCCCCGTGTCCGAGCAGGGGCAGGTAAACGCCCTCTATAAGTACGCCACCGTCCACGATGTGGAATACGGCGACGAGTACGTTGTGGTATGCGCCACCGTTGACAAGGAGATCAAGGGCAGAATGCAAAAGTACCTTAAAAGGAGAAGCGAGGATGAAGAAACAGAAGAATAATACAGCCTCCGAGCTTGAGGTAGTTCTCTATACCACCCTTGCGGGGGAGGCTCACGCCGAGCTTATTGAAAGAAAATCCCGTTTTATAGGTCACGCCGCCCACGTTACCACCGAGGCGGATGCCATAGCCTTTGTCAACAAGATCAGAGCAGAGCATTCTCAGGCAACACACAACGTCTACGCCTATATGACAAAGGAGAATAACATCCAGCGTTATTCGGACGACAACGAGCCCCAGGGTACTGCGGGTATTCCTGTTCTTGACGTTATCCGTAAGAGCGGCTTTACCGATGCGGTGATCGTAGTTACCCGATATTTCGGCGGAATTCTGCTTGGCGCAGGCGGACTTGTCCGCGCTTATTCTGCGGCGGCAAAGTTGGCGGTAGACGAAGCACGTATCGTTACATACGAGCAGTATACCGAGTTTAAGTTAGCAGTGAGCTATTCCGACTATCAGAAGCTCCAGTACGATTTTCCTGCCTTTGGCATAATCGTAGATAACTCCGAGTTTGCGGATTCGGTAAGGCTGTCTCTTGCCATCAAGGAGACAAGATACGACGAATACGCCAAGAGACTGTCGGAAATGACTCAGGGACGCATAGAACCTACAAAAACAGGCACAAGATTTGATTATCTTTAAAATTTTTTCGATTTTTTGAAGGTTTTTTCGATTTTTCTGCGTATATTATATATGTTATGGAATACAACAACGATTTTGATTATTTAAAGGTAAGATATACCGGCGAATACTACAGCATAAGGTTTCAGAGGGATAAGGCTTATTTTGCTACCCGTGATCTGGAATACGGAATGCTCCGCATCACCGACGATTTCGGTGAGGAGGGCGTTTTTATGCCCGAGGAGTTTGAGGTAGTTAAGGTATTGAAGAACGGAGGTATGCCTCAAGATGAAGACGATCAGTGATCTTTTACGCGAGCGTGAGGAAGCGTCTCTTGCTCCCTACGCGGCACATTCGGCTGATAGCAAGGGCAGACCCGAATATATAGAGCCCTGTACTCTCCGTACAGAGTTTCAGCGCGACCGTGACCGTATAACACACTCTAAGGCATTTCGCCGTCTGATGTACAAGACACAGGTCTTTCTCTCTCCCGAGGCAGACCACTACCGTACCCGTCTGACCCATACCCTTGAGGTAACTCAGATAGCCCGTACCATTGCGCGAAGCCTTAACCTGAACGAGGACCTCTGCGAGGCTATAGGTCTCGGTCACGACCTGGGTCACACACCCTTCGGTCATGCAGGCGAGAGAGTCCTTGCCAGATGCTACGATAAGGATTTTTCCCACAACGCACAGAGCCTTCGTGTAGCGGACAAGCTGGAGAAACTTAATCTTACCCACGAGACCCGTGACGGAATACTCAACCACGTATGGAAGTGTAAGCCCTCCACTCTTGAGGGAAGGGTAGTGCAGTATTCCGACCGTATAGCTTATATCAACCACGACATAGACGATGCCTGCCGTGCGGGAGTGCTGGACGAAAGGGATATTCCCGACAGTATCCTTTCGGTGCTTGGCTATACTCACAGCGACCGTATCAATACTATGGTCACAAGCATCATCCGCGAAAGCTCCGGCAAGCCCATGGTAGAGATGGAGCCCCACGTACATAAGGCTACAATGGAGCTGAGAGATCTGCTCTTTGAGCTTGTTTACAAGAACCCAAAGGCCAAGGGTGAGGAGGGCAAGGCAGAGGAGATGCTCCATATGATGTTCGACTATTTCTGCCGCCGTCCCGAAAAGCTCCCTACCGAATATCTGCCCACCGCCGAGTGGGAGGGAATCCCCCGTGCCGTATGCGACTATATCTCGGGTATGACCGACAGATATGCAGTATCCAAATTCAATGAAATTTTCGTTCCCGATTCCTGGGGCGGATAAATAAATCATAAGGAGGTAAAGCTTTGATATCAAAAGAAATAATTGAAGAAATAAAAAGACGTAACGATATCGAGGATGTTATCTCCCAGTACGTAGCACTCAAGCGTGCAGGCAGCAATGCCAACGGACTTTGTCCTTTTCATTCGGAAAAAACGCCGTCCTTTACCGTCTTCAAGGGAACAGACAGTTTCTATTGCTTCGGATGCGGAGCGGGAGGCGACGTTATAACCTTCATTATGAAGGTGGAAAATCTCGATTACGTAGGAGCTCTTGAGTTTTTGGCAAAGAGGGCGGGAATAACCATTCCCACCGAGGGCTACGAGGCGGAGAGCGGTATGCGCCGCACCCGCGTGCTCGAGATGAACAGAGAAGCGGCAAAGTTCTTCCACTCTCAGCTCAAAAACGACAAGATAGCATTAGGTTATCTTAACCGAAGAGGTCTCAGCGGTGCAGTAATAAAGCACTTCGGACTGGGCTTTGCGCCCCCTTCCTTCGGAGCGCTTACCGACCATTTGCATAAATTAGGCTACACCGACGAGGAGCTGCAGACAGGCTTCCTTGCAGGCAAGAGCCAGAAGACAGGCAGGGCTTACGACTATTTCCGTAACCGTGTCATTTTCCCGATAATCAATACCGCAGGGGAGGTGATAGCCTTCGGCGGACGAGTTATGGACGACTCCAAGCCAAAGTACCTTAACACCTCGGATACCCCTGCATTCAAGAAGAGTAAAAATCTCTTTGCTTTGAATTATGCAAAGAACCACTGCGCCGAGCAGATGATACTCTGCGAGGGCTATATGGACGTTATCGCCCTACACGCCGCAGGCTTTCAGAATGCGGTAGCCACCCTCGGTACAGCCCTGACCCCGGATCAGGCAAGGCTGATGAAGAAATACACCAAGACCGTGCTTATATCCTACGACTCTGACGAGGCGGGACAGAGAGCGGCAAACAAGGCGTTCCAGCTTTTGGGCGAGGCAGGACTTGAGACCCGTATCCTTCGTATGGAGGGTGCCAAGGACCCTGACGAATATATACAGAAGTTCGGAAAGCTGGGCTTTCAGAAGGTTATAGATTCAAGCTATACGCAGTTTGACTATAAGTTTGAAGCTATACTTAAAAAATACGATCCCGAAACGGCGGAAGGGCGTATAAAAGCCTCTGACGCTGCAGCCGAGGAGATTTCCCGTGTTTATTCAAGCGTAGAGAGGGATATATACATCAAGAAAACGGCGGACAGGCTGAGGATATCCCCCGATAGTCTCAAAAGAGACGTAGAGAACAAGATAAGCCGTCGCCGCAGAGCAAACCAAAAGGAAGAGAAGCAGAAGCTTATTCAGGCATCCCAGGGCTACGGTGACAGAGTCAATCCCGATAGGATAAAGAATCTCAAGGCAGCCGCGGCCGAGGAGGTAATTCTCGGTATATTGCTCAAATATCCCGAGTATTCGGTAAGGATACGTAAGGGCAGCTTTGATATAAAGAGCGAGGATTTTGTTTCCGAGTTTTCCCGCAGAGTTTTTGATGCCGTTATGGCGGCGGGAGATGACTTTGAACTTGGAATGCTGAATTCCGACTTTACCGAGGCAGAGATGGCTCGTATCATAAAAATGCAGATAGCCAGAGAGGGGTTGTCCAACACCGATTCGGTGTTCTCTGACAGCATAAATACCCTTAAGGCATCGGCAAAGAAGGCGGATATGTCTCTTGAGGACATCATCGCCGCAAAAAGAAGTAAACAATAAATATACATACAGACGGAGGTTCAAAATGGCAACAAAGAAAAAGGAAACTGCAGTTGAAGAGGTAGTTGAAGAGGTAACTGTTACCGAGGAAGCGGCAGATCAGACCCCCAAGAAGAAGGCTCCCGCAAAGAAGAAGAGCACAAAGAAGACCGAGGGTGAGGAAAAGACTGAGGCTAAGGGCGACAAGCCTATGGATATCAACGAGCTCTTTGAAAAGTCCAAGGAAAAGGGTACTGTTACCAACAACGAGATCATGGAGGCTATTGCCGAGTGTGATCTTGATATCGAGCAGATAGAGAAGATATACGAGCAGTTTGAGTCTGCAGGCATCGACATCAAGGGCTATATGGACTCTGCTGAGTTCGAGGAGATCGAGAGCGAGGTCGAGCGTTACGAGAGCGCCGAGGATATGGAGCAGATGCTTGCTCAGGACGGCCTTGCAATCGATGACCCCGTACGTATGTACTTAAAGGAGATCGGCAAGGTACCCCTGCTTGAAACAGAAAGAGAGCTTGAGCTTGCAAGACGTATGAGCGAGGGCGACGCTATGGCTAAGAGCGAGCTTGTAGAAGCAAACCTTCGTCTTGTTGTAAGCATTGCTAAGAGATATGTAGGTAAGGGCATGTTCTTCCTCGACCTTATTCAGGAGGGCAACCTTGGTCTTATGAAGGCGGTTGAAAAGTTCGACTACCGCAAGGGCTACAAGTTCTCCACCTACGCTACCTGGTGGATAAGACAGGCTATCACCCGTTCTATTGCGGACCAGGCAAGAACCATCCGTATCCCCGTTCATATGGTAGAGACCATCCACAAGGTATCCCGCATCTCCCGTCAGCTACTTCAGGAGAACGGCAGAGAAGCTACTGCAGAGGAGATCGCAGAGGTTATGGGCGTTACCGCCGACAAGGTGCGTGACATCATGAAGATAGCTCAGGACCCCGTTTCTCTCGAAACACCTATCGGTGAGGAGGAGGACAGCCACCTCGGTGACTTTATCGAGGACCAGGATTCTCCTGCACCTGCTGAGGCGGCGGCATACACACTGCTCCGCGAGCAGTTAAATGAGGTCCTCCACACACTCTCCAGCCGTGAGGAGCAGGTTCTCAAGCTCCGCTTCGGCCTTGAGGACGGCAGACCCAGAACTCTTGAAGAGGTTGGTAAGGAGTTCAACATCACCCGTGAGCGTATCAGACAGATCGAGGCGAAGGCGCTCCGTAAGCTCCGTCACCCCAGCCGCTCCAAGAAGCTTCAGGGCTTTATGGACTGATTTGTTTACAAATACACCTTGACTTATTACACAAAATATAGTAAAATATCATAAGATATATCTACATTTGTAGGGGGTAAACCATGAAGAAAAGAATTCTCGGCTTTATACTAGCAGTTCTCGTTATACTTCCCACCTTTATGTTTATGGGTTGTAAGGAAGACGAGAGCGAGCTTAAGCTTACAGCAAACGGTCCCGTGCCTGTTACCATGACTCTGTATTCCATTACGGAGGAGGCTACCACTGAGGAAGCAAGACAGGCTGTTGAGGACGAGATCAACAGAATAACCGAGTATGAATTTAATACACATATCATTCTCCGTCTCTTCACCGCTGACGAATATCAGAAGGTGCTTGAGGAGGATCTCGCAGTTGCAAAGAAGAACTACGAGCCCGTAGAGGAGGAGACCGACGCAGAGGGTAACGTTATCACTGCGGCTCTGACCACCTCCAAGGACACTCTTGCAACCACCAAGAGAGAGGTTGAGACCGACGAGAACGGTGAAACAAAGCACCGCGTTGTTATCAGCGAGGAGAAGATCGCATATCCCGCAGAGAACGGCACACAGGTTGACATCTTCCTTGTAAACTCTCTTGATAACTACAACAAGTTTATCGCTAACGGCGATATCCAGGCTATGGATGCAGAGCTTCTTGGCAATGCGGCTCTTATCAAGAAGTATATCAACCCCACACTGATGAACTCTGTTGCTACCGCCACCGGTACCTACGGTATCCCCAACAACAAGCTGGTGGGCGACTATGAGTACATACTTCTCAGAAAGGATCTCGTTGACAAGTACAGCTACGATCCTGCAAACCTTAACACACTTACCAAGCTTTCAAACTACATCAACGACGTCAAGGGTGAGGGCGTTACCCCCGTGCTTGACACCTACGGTGTATCTCCCCTTGCTATCTCTATGACAGGCGAGGATTCCTTCTTCGGCTCTTACGTAGGCTACAACCCTGCACAGAGCACCAACGCTATGCCCCGTAACCTTCTTACCAACTCCTCCTTCCAGAAGGAGTACTCCATGATAAGAACTCTCAAGGCGGCAGGCACTATGGTAGACGGCGAGCTTACCGAGGAAGCAAACGCAGCTTGTATCTTTGCCAAGGGCAGTGCGGCTATCCCCGAGCTCTACGGTGACGACTACTACGTATCTGTATACAAGTACCCCACTGCTACCAACGAAAACGTATTCAGCTCCGTATATGCGGTAAGCACATACACACAGAGCATCAAGAGATGTATGCAGGTCATCAACTACATGCAGACAGATGCTGAGCTTGCAAACATTCTCCGCTACGGCGTTAAGGATGAGCACTATACCTACGATGAGGAAAACGACATCGTTACCGTTATCAGCGACGAGTACAAGATGAACCCCGAGTACTCCGGTAATATGTTCCTTACATATCAGAACACCGATATGTCAAAGGCAGAGCTTGCGCTCTCCGCTGACAAGTGGGCTCTCGGCAAACAGCAGAATCTTGACGCTGCAGCAAGCCCCTACCTCTCCTTCTCTCCCATCACCACCGAGGTTATGTTCGAGGACGAGGACACAATGACCGAGTTCGATATGACAGGTGAGGAGATCATGGCTGAGGTAATCAAGGCTTCCGACGACGTTGAAGCTAAGCTTGCAGCTTATACAGGCACAGGCGACGCTCTTATCGAGTACATGAACACTCTCGGCAAGGAATTCGGCAACAACAAGGCTGTTATGGCAGCACTGAGCAACAAGTATACCAACTCCGCATTCGCAAGATACGTAGCTTGGTACAAGGTAACATACGATACCGCTTCTGAGGAAGCGTAATAAAAAAGGAGAGCGGTGCTCTCCTTTTTTATTTTCGTTGACAATGTTTTCATAGGGTGCTATAATCTAAATATACCACTTTCGGAGGTAAGGAATAATGAACATGAATTTCTATATGCCCACAAAGGTGATCTCGGGCAAGAACTGTATTGCGAACAATAAGGCTCTTTTCAAGCTTGGCAAGAGCTGTATGATAGTAACAGGCGCGTCCTCTGCGATAAAGAGCGGTGCTCTTGACGACGTTATAGACGCACTTTGCGATAACGGCATCGAGTATATAGTGTACGACAAGATAAGAGAAAATCCCTTGCTCAGCACCTGCTACGACGGCGGTGTTATAGCAAGAGAGTTCGGATGCGACTTCGTTGTAGGCATCGGCGGAGGCTCTCCCATGGATGCGGCAAAGGCTATTGCGGGCTTTATCGCAAACCCCGACATTGCACCCGACGAGATATTCAATATCCCCGCCCTTAGCCCTTCGGTACCGATAATTCTTGTCCCCACTACTTCCGGTACAGGCAGTGAGGGTAACCCCTATTCCATACTCTCCCTTGACGGCAAGGATAAAAAACAGACCTTCAATTCCCCTTATTCATATGCCAAGTATGCTTTTCTTGATTATAAGTATACTATGTCCCTCTCCCGCAACTACTCTCTTTCTACAGCCCTTGACGCATTCTGTCACTGTATAGAAAGCTATATGTCACCCAAGTCTACCGAGATATCACGTATGTTTGCGCTTTTCGGTGCAAAGAATATATGGAAAAGCTTTGATGAGCTTGACAGGGGTGAAATATCCGAGGCTACCCGTGAAGCGCTTATGTACGCTTCCTTTGCAGGTGGTGTTGCGATAAACACCACGGGTACAGGCTTCCCCCATCCCATGGGATACAACCTCACCTTCCATTCCGACCTGCCCCACGGCAGAGCCTGTGCGGTATTTATCGGTAAGTATGTAGAATATCAGTCAAAGTGCGAGGAGGGAAGAAAGCTTATGTCCGATTTTGCCGGGGCTCTTGAGACCACTCCCGAAACAATAGCCGGATATCTGCCCCGTCTTGCAGAATTTGAAGCCGAGATAGACGAGGAGACCATTACCGTGTTTGCCGATAAGGTCAAGACCGCAGGTAACTTTGCAAACGCTCCATATAAAGTAAGCTACGACGAAATGGTGGATATCTATAAGGATCTGTTTATAAAATAATGTCTAAAGCACTTGATTCCCAGTTTAAACGAATGACAGAGGCACCGCTTCAGCCTCTTATATGTAAGCTTGCCGTACCGACGATTATCAGTATGCTGATCTCCTCGGTCTATAATATGGCTGACACCTACTTCGTAGGCAGGATAGGCACCTCGGCAACGGCGGCGGTAGGCGTTTCCTTCTCGCTTATGGCGATGATACAGGCAATAGGCTTCTTCTTCGGTCACGGCTCAGGCAACTTCATCTCCCGCGCCATGGGCAGACAGGAGTACGAGGACGCCAACACCATGGCTTCGGTAGGCTTCTATTCGGCTATTGCAGGCGGACTTCTCGTAACGGTTGTGGGTCTTATATTCTTAAAGCCCCTGGCTCTGCTTTTAGGCTCCACCGAGACCATATTGCCCCACGCCTGCGACTATATGAGGTATATTCTTCTTGCTGCTCCCTTTATGACAGGCAGCTTTGCCTTAAACAATCAGCTTCGCTTTCAAGGCAGGGCAACCTATGCCATGATAGGCATAACCACGGGCGGTATACTGAATATGTTTCTTGATCCTCTGTTCATCTTCGGCTTCGGTATGGGCACGGCGGGGGCTGCCGTTGCCACAATGATAAGCCAAATGGTGGGCTTCACCATACTGCTTGTTATGGTGCTGAAGAAGGGAATACCGGTCAAGCCCTCGTACTTTAAATTCAAGGGCTATTATTATAAAGAAATGTTCCGCGGAGGGCTACCCTCTCTTGCAAGACAGGGCTGCGGCAGTATAGCCACCCTTTGTCTTAACAACGTGGCGGGAGCTTATGGCGACCCTGCGATCGCGGCGGTGTCGGTAGTAAGCCGTATTACGATGTTCGCATATTCCGCGCTTATCGGCTACGGACAGGGCTTTCAGCCAGTATGCGGTGTCAACTACGGTGCACAGCGTTATGACAGAGTGCGTAAGGCATTCTGGTTCTGTGTCAAAAGCTCCTTTGCCATTCAGGTGGCGCTTGCGGTGCTGGGATTCATCTTTGCCGAGCCGCTTGTAGCACTGCTCCGTGACGACCCGGAGGTAATAGCCATCGGCACGAGGGTACTTCGCTTCCAGTGTGTCAGCTTCCCACTGTCCGGCTACGTTGTGTTCTGCAACATGATGAGCCAGACAATCGGTATGGCAGGCAAGGCTACCTTCTTAGCACTCTCACGACAGTTTTTATTCTTCGTTCCTGCTATCTTTCTGCTGGAGCTTATCTTCGGGCTTGCGGGACTTGAGGGTGCACAGGCACTTGCCGATCTCTGCTCCTTTGCGGTGTCGGTACCCATAGGCTTGGGAATACTGAATGAAATGAAA
>JAZRQH010000044.1:0-4055 GCA_045649645.1 Eubacteriales bacterium | reverse complement strand
TTGA
Source organism: Eubacteriales bacterium (assembly GCA_045649645.1). GTDB lineage: Bacteria > Bacillota > Clostridia > Oscillospirales > CAG-272 > RGIG7300. Next base: position 4,051 of record JAZRQH010000044.1, on the reverse strand, counting down.
ACGCCCAGCCTCTGAATACCATACCGGGTCTGGTAGGCTGATGATCTGTAAGGTAGATCACCGTACCGCAATCGACGGTAACACTTGCCGGGGAATTATAACCGCCGTTTACGTCGAAGCTGATTGTCGCTGTATCGCCAGCGGATACGGGAAGTGTAAAGTTTACACAACCGATCAGGGTCACCAGTGCCAGTATCAGCGACAGAATTCTTGAGAATTTTGTCATGGGTCCTCCTAAAAATGTACAAAAAAAATTCTCTGACAGCAGCGTACACTGTCAGAATGTACAATCGTTAAAAATATTATAACAAAACAAAACACAAAAAGCAATACATAATACACAATTTGTTAAAAAATATCACCGATAAACTGATACATTTTAACCAAAAACAGGATTTAATATCCGATATTCCCATTATATGGCTTTACAGTTCTCTTGAACTGATAAAATCACCTATTCTGAATAATTAATCTTGAAAAACAAAAACAAGTATGCTATGATATATCGGTAAGGAAGTGATGATATGAAGCACGTATATATGTACTCCGACGGAGCCTGCAAGGGAAATCCCGGACCCGGCGGTTGGGGCACGATAATCGTTTATAATAATGTAGAAAAAGAGCTTTCAGGCGGTGAGGCGCATACCACCAACAACCGTATGGAGCTTTCGGGAGCGATAGCGGGACTCAAGGCACTCAAGGAGCCCTGCGAGGTGACTCTTACCAGCGACTCAAAGTATCTCGTTGACGGTATTACCAAGGGTTGGGCTGTCAGCTGGCGCAAGAACGGTTGGCGTAAGGCGGATAAGAAGCCGGCGCTCAATCCCGATCTTTGGGGCGAGCTTCTGGATCTTTTGGAAATACACAGGGTAGAGCTAAACTGGGTCAAGGGACACGCAGGTCATCCCTATAACGAACGCTGTGACGCTCTTGCCGTGGCGCAGAGTGAACAGTATTCAAAAAGTTAACAAATACTTTTTTAAATCTGTTGAAAAAATATTATATTTAGTGTACAATATTCTAATAGGTATTTATAACTGTTTACCTATATAATTATTATACGAGGCAAAGACAATGAATAAAAAGATCTATGCGGACAATGCGGCTACTACTCCCGTGTTACAGGAAGTTGTAGACGCAATGCTCCCTTATTTTACAGATAATTGGGGCAATCCCTCGAGCCTTTATTCTGTCGGTAACAGAGCAAAGGCGGCTCTTGAGGATGCCAGAACCCGTATTGCGGCGCAGCTCGGCTGTCAGGCGAACGAGATATACTTCACCTCCTGCGGTACCGAGGCTGACAATTGGGCTATCAAGGGTACTGCTCACGCCAAGCAGTCCAAGGGCAAGCATATAGTTTGCTCTGCATACGAGCACCACGCAGTAACACATACTATGAAGACCTTGAAAAAGGACGGATTCGAGATAACCTACGTCAAGCCCACCCCTGAGGGTATCATAACAGCCGAGGCTGTTAAGGAGGCTATTCGTGAGGATACTATCCTTGTATGCGTAATGTATGCGAACAACGAGATAGGTACCATCAATCCTATCAAGGAGATAGCAGAGATAACCAAGGAGAAAAAGATCACTTTCTTCTCCGACGGTGTCCAGGCGGTAGGACATATTCCCGTAGACGTCAAGGATCTTGGCGTTGATATGCTTTCTCTTTCCGGACATAAGTTCAACGCCCCCAAGGGTGTGGGAGCTCTCTATATCAGAAGAGGTCTCAGAGTAGATCCCTTTATGGACGGCGGCGGACAGGAAAGAAACAAGCGCGGCGGTACCGAAAACCTTCCTTATATTATAGGTATGGCAAAGGCACTTGAAATGGCGACCGAGCGTTTCTGTGAAAACGATAAGCTTACCGCTATGCGTAACAGACTTGCCGAGGGGCTTTCCAAGATTCCTTATTCCAGAATCAATGGATCTCTTGAACACAGACTTCCCGGCAACATAAACGTTGCTTTTGAATTTGTTGAGGGTGAGAGCCTTTTACTGCTTCTTGATGCCAACGGCATCTGTGCATCTACAGGCTCGGCTTGCTCCTCCACCTCTCTTGAGCCCTCCCACGTGCTTCTCTCTATCGGTGTTCCCGTAGAGATAGCTCACGGCTCACTGAGATTTTCACTTTCACATGACAATACCGACGAGGACGTAGACTATATCCTTGAGACAGTACCCAAGGTTGTCGAGAGACTTCGTATGATGAGCCCGCTTTACGACGCGGCAGAAAGGAAATAATATGTACAGCGAAAAGGTAATGGACCATTTCTCCAACCCCAGAAACGTTGGAGAATTAGAAAATGCAGACGCTATCGGCGAGGTAGGTAACGCTACATGCGGCGATATTATGAGAATTTATCTCAAGATAGATAACAATATCATCACAGACGTATCCTTCAAGACCTTTGGATGCGGTGCGGCTATTGCCACATCCTCCATGGCTACCGAGCTTATCAAGGGTAAGAGCATCGAGGAGGCGCTTGAGCTCACCAATAAGGCGGTTGTCGAGGCGCTTGACGGACTTCCTCCTCAGAAGATCCACTGCAGCGTGCTTGCGGAGGAGGCTGTTAAGAAGGCTATTGCCAACTACTATGACAAGATGGGTATCGAGCACGATATCATGAAGGGCTGCGACGGCTGTTGCGACCACTGTCACCACCATCATAACGAGGACTAATTATGCGTATACTGCTTGGGATGAGCGGAGGCGTTGACAGCACTTATGCCGGCGCCCTGCTTTCACAGGAGGGATACGGTGTAGAAGCAGCGGTGCTGGTTATGTCGGAGCATACCGACACCGGCGCCGCTTTTCGCTCTTGTGAGGAATTAGGCATCAAGCTTCATGTTATTGACGCAAGAGAAGCGTTCGAAAAATACGTAGTGGACGATTTTGTATATCAGTATTCAAGGGCAAGAACACCTAACCCCTGTGTAATGTGCAACAGATACGTCAAGATCAAGCTGCTCTGCGACTACGCAAGAGCTAACGGATTCGATAAAGTAGCTACCGGACATTACTGCAATATATATAAGGAAGAAAACCGCTACTGCGTATCTATGGCAAAGGATCTTCGCAAGGACCAGACCTATATGCTCTGGCAGCTGACTCAGGAGGAGCTTGCTATGCTTTATACTCCCTTGTCCTTCAAGAGCAAGGAGGATGCGTATGCTCTTGCAAGAGAAAAGGGCTATTCCTCGGCTGATGCCAAGGAGAGTCAGGAGATATGCTTTATACCCGATAACGACTACGCTTCCTTTATAGAGAAGCGCATCGGTAAATTCCCTGAGGGAGATTTTGTTGATTCTGACGGTAACGTAGTAGGCAGACATAAGGGTCTTATCCACTACACTATCGGCCAGCGTAAGGGTCTCGGACTTGCCATGAAGGTTCCTGTGTTCGTTACCGAGATAGATCCTGTGACCAATACGGTCAAGGTAGAGCCCTCCGGAAGGGAATACAAAGACGGATTTACTGCCGATTCTCTCAATTTTCAGCTTGAAACAGAACCGTGCGAGGGTGAAATCAGAGAAAAAGAGTATCTTGTCAAGATAAGATATGCGGCAAAGCCTGCCAAGGCGATTGTCAGATTTAGTAAGAATTTGGCAGAGGTTGCCTTTGCGGAGCCACAGCGCGCGGTTACTCCGGGGCAGAGTGCTGTGTTTTATGACGGAGAGCGCGTAGCCTTCGGCGGTTTTATATGTTGATTATCAACAAAACGACAAAAATGCATAAAAAGTGCTTGACTTTTGAGTACCGAGAAGCTATAATATAAAAGCTGCGCCAAACAAGGCAAGGCACACAACGAAAAATAAGTACGAAAAAAACTTGAAAAAAGTTGAAAAAAGTACTTGACAAATGCTTTGCGTTGTGATATACTAGACAAGCTGTCCGCAAGACAGCAGCGATCCTTGAAAATTGAACAACAAAGATGAGTACAAGCACGAAGGTATTAAATACTGTGTAGTGTGTAGGAAAATCTCGTCAAGCAAAAATCCTTTAAGGAACATTAAATAAAAGAGCAAACAAACTTTGATAAATTTTTTT
>JAZRQH010000043.1:0-13548 GCA_045649645.1 Eubacteriales bacterium | reverse complement strand
CTCTGAGGTGGTTGCCATCGTATTTGCCGTACTGGGCATACTGTTGTTGTATTCCGCCCTGATGGCTATGCTGGTGATTACCTATATAATTTCGGCAAAGGCTCAGTATAAGCTGTCCGTGAGACGAGGCATTGCCAACCCTTGGATGGCGTGGGTCCCCGGGCTCAACATGTGGAATCTGGGTTGCCTTGCCAACGAATACGACAGCCGTCTCGGTATGAATCACAGATGGAACTTGGTGCTGGTGATAATAAGTGGTGCCAGTTACGTGTTGTCCTCAATTCTGTCTGTAATATATTACATTTATTATTATCTTGAACTGCTGGGATATGCAGCTTACCCATCTACTGAAGGTCTTGGTATCATATTGTTTATGCTCATCATGCTTACAGTCACTTTATTTGTATGTATGGCAATATCTATGGTACAGTATATCTGTTTCTTTAAGATATTTGAATCCACCCTTCCCGAAAAGGCGGTTAAATACCTTATCCTCAGTATTCTGGTTCCTATGGCATATGCGTTTTGTCTCAGAAGCTGCGCAGACAAGGGCTATCCCTTCCCCGAGGCTGAGCCTGCCTGCCAGGAGTCTGTCCTGACCGAATAAGACATAAAATGACACTTTCTGTACGGAAGTGTCATTTTTATTGACTAATCAGAATTTATGTGGTATAATACATCATAATTATTCTGTCTGATAATGAGGTATAATGCTTTGAATATATTATCCAAATATAAGCCGGACTTAAAGGACCGCTGGAAGGAAAAGCTCAAGACCCTGATATACTACATAGCGATATTCATATACCTTGAGGTAGTATTGCATCTTGTTATGTACAAGAGCCTGAGTCTGCGTATAGTATATCCCATCCTCTTTGCTACGGTTGCGGGAAGTATACTTTACATCATATGTAATCTCCTGCCCAAAAAGCTCTCCAAGATCATGGGCATGACGGTCATAACCCTGTTGGTAATATACTTTGAGGTGCAGCTTGTATACCACTGTATCTTCGGCAGCTTTATGCCCCTGTCTCAGATCGGTATGGGTGCGGGTGCCATCACCAACTTCTTCACTCAGCTCCTTCACGCAATGTGGACCAACCTTATTAAGATAATACTTATACTTGTTCCCATCCCCGTGACGGCAGTTCTTTTTGCAAAGAAAAAGATCGAGACCCACCGTATCAAGGCGGCACAGATACCTCTGTTTATCATCATAACTCTGCTTCTGTCCACCACCACTCTCTTTACACTTCACGCATTCAACACCCACGCAGGTTCTGCTTACGCTATCCTTGTTGACCCCAACAGCTCCACCGAGGGCTGTGTGCGTAACACGGGTCTTGCGGCTACCACCGTTCAGGAGGTCAAGGCTCTCTTAGCCCCCGGCAAGAGCGAGACAAACTTCCTGTATACCGACCTTAACATCATCGACAACGAGGGCAACGAGACAAACTCGATAGACATCAATTTCAGCGCGGTAGCGGATAAGACCGACAACGATACCGTCAAGCTCATAAGCAAGTATCTTGCAGGTGTTTCGCCTACTTCCAAGAACGAATATACGGGCATAGCAAAGAACTACAACGTAGTTACCTTCTGTACCGAGGCGTTCTCTCCTCTGGCTATCTCCGAGGAACTCACACCCACCCTGTATAAGCTCAGCACAAACGGCTTTGTGTTTGAAAACTTCTATAACTGCTTCCCCAACACCACCACCAACGGTGAGTACACCATGTGTATGGGTCTGCTGCCCGACAGCTCAAAGACCAAGGTAGAAAGCAGCTTCAACGCCTCTGCCGACAACTATCTGCCCTACGTTCTGGGTAACGCCCTGAACAAAAACGGCTATAACACCTACGCTTATCACAATTATTTTGCATCCTTCTACGACAGACATCTGACCCATAAGAATATGGGCTACGACTTCAAGGCGATATCCCAGGGTCTTGATATCAAGGTACAGAATCCTTGCTCGGATCACGATATGATGCTTGAGTCCATGGATGAATATCTCTCAAGCGAAAAGCCCTTCCACGCATACTATATGACCTACAGCGGTCACTATCAGTATAACTGGGACAACGATATGTCAAGAAAGCACCGTGACAAGGTGGCTCACCTGCCCTACTCCGAGGAGGTCAAGGCTTATATCGCCTGCAACCTTGAGGTAGAATATGCTCTGCAGGCTCTTATGGAGGGTCTGGAGAAGGCAGGCAAGGCGGACAACACCATCATCGTGCTGACAGGCGACCACTATCCCTACGGTCTTAACGAGGAACAGTACAACGAGCTTGCGGGCGAGGCGGTAAACACCGACTTTGAAAAATACCGCAACTCCTTTATCTGCTACGTTCCCGGTATGGAGCCCGTTACCGTATCCGACTACTGCTCTACTCCCGATATTCTGCCTACCGTTCTTAACCTTCTCGGTGTAGAATACGATTCCAGACTGCTGGTGGGTAAGGACGTTCTTTCCGACGCTCCTCATATCGCAGTTCTCTTTGGCAGAAACTTCCTTACAAACGAGTTCAGATACAACGCCGAGACAGGCACCGCCGAGGCTTACGACGGCTCCGTGGTGGATCTGCAGACCGTACAGAACTACCGTAGCTACGTTGCCAATATGTTCACCCTGTCTACCGCTATCCTTGAGACCGACTATTACGGCCACGTGTTTGACAAGGCAGGTCAGATCAAGGTAGACGAGGACAAGGAGATAATCAACTACAGCGATATCAAGAGCCCCTATATCGAGGCTGCCGCTACCTTTATGATAGATAACGAATATATGGCAGCAGAGAGCGAAAAGAAGTTCGGCGCAAAGCGTAACGTCAAGGTATGGGAGTTCGTGGACGTTCTCTACAAGATGCAGGGCGAGCCTGCTCCCGACGTAGAGGTTGAGTATAAGCCCTCCCTTGCATGGGCGCTGAATAACTCTATCCTTGAGGATCCTTCTCTCTGGTCAGAGGAGGTCACCATGGGTATTGCCGCAGATATCATGTACAGATACTTCACGATGGTTTCGGGTGCTCCCGAGATAAACGTGGCGGAGATCGACGAGATCTGTAATCAGAATCCCTTGATAGACCGTGAGATGATAATTCTCCTTGACTGGTGCTTTGAAAACTCCATCTACGCTTACCCCGTAAGCGATACCTCATATTCGGCGGAGAACATCTCCATCTCAAGAGGTCAGATGGCGGTTTATCTCCAGCGAATCTTCTTCTTAACTAAGTAATAAAAGACTGTCTTTTGACAGTCTTTTATTTTTAATATTTAGAGTCGGTTTCGACGTATTCCTCTCTCTGTCTGAAAAGCAGGGAGATACACCAGAGAGCGGCAAGTCCTACTACCGTATAGATGATACGGCTCAGCAGTGCCATCTGTCCGCCGAAGATCCAGGCTACGATATCAAAGCCGAACAAGCCGATGCTTCCCCAGTTGATACCGCCTATAATAGCAAGTGTAAGTGCGATCCTGTCAAGCATATTTATAAAACTCCTTTTCTTTCGTTACAGCTTTATTATGACCGCTTTTTATAATTTTAATGTATTAAAAAAATAAAATTAAAAGAAGCTTTTTGACCCTTACGGTCAAAAAGCTTCCTCTAATTACGAATTACGCATTACGAATTACGCATTAAAAAACGCATCCCTCGGGATGCGTTTTTGTTTACTATTCCGCTGTGTCAACTACAAGATCGCCTGAGGTTATCTTGCCCTTGATAGCGCGCGGTACTACAATCTCTGCGCCCTCTGCCGCTGCAGATTCGGGATAGACGCCTGCATAGCTTTCGCCGATGTTCTCGTCGTCAAGATAGATCTTGCCCGACTCGCACTGGCAGGAGAGATTGTACTGCTTGTTGAGAGTGAACTTACTGTTTCCGTTTTCAACAACGAAATCAAGTCCGCCTACGCTTGAAGTATTGAAGGTGAAGTTACCCTTCTTCGCGCTGACTGTGAGAGTATCCTCGGTTACGGTGTTTTCGTATACAACGTTACCGTTTACCGCAGTAAGATCGTACAGTGTGTTGCCGATCATATTCTTTACGGTTATATCACCGTCCTTGACACGGATCTTGATGCTGCCAAGCTCCTCGTCGGGGGCGATATAGATGTTCACCTGAGATACCTTGTCCTTGTATCTTCCGAGATACAGGTAGTGACGAAGTCCGCCAAATCCTCCCTCGTTCTCTCTGAACTTGACCATAGAGGAGATGTTGAAGGGGTTTACGGTAGAAAGATCAAGCTTGTGCTTGTTTATAACGAAATCGTATGTGACCTTATTGATGTTTTTGACTTCGATATAGCTCTCAGTGCTCTGACCGATGATGTTCACCTCAACGTTTTTCATATCGATATCGATATCGCTGAGATCAAACTCCTTGAGAGAATGAGTGGTTATATCGTTACCCTCTGCGTCGGTCACGTCACAGAGCAGGGGAGCGGAGTTGTCGGTCATGCTACCGCCGACGATACATACCACAACGCCGACTACTATAAGGATGGCGGCAAGTATCATAAAGATTATTGACGTAGGTTTCATTTCTTTTTGCCACACTCCTTCTTCAGATTGGTATAGAGCTTTCCGATACCGCCGAACACCCACGCGCCGAAACGGTTGACAACCTTATAGAGACGGGGGATGAAACGGACTGCGATATTGTAGAGAAGCACCGAAACAAGCATGGTAACACCTCCAAGGGCAATGCCGACGCCTATCTCAAACAGGCCTATGGGCAGAGCCTTGAAGCACTGGGTCGCTCCGTAGATGATACCTACCAGAGCAAGCGCCGTACCGCAGGCTACCGTTGCTATCATAGCACCGGTAAAGGCAATGATGAGTGCCGTAACCGCCACATACAGTACTCCGAACACAGCGCAGATGGCTAAGAACAGAGGTACGGTGATGGGCAGGGTGAGTATAAACAGGGTCCAGAAAAGGGGTGAACCTTTTACCTTTTCTCTCTCCGGCTTTATCTTCTTCTTTTTCTTGGGGGCATCACCGTCAACACGGCGAAGCTCGTCCTTGTCTATCATAAGATCGGGAGCGATATTGGTCTCGGCAGTGGTAAATACTCTGGTGACCTCAGCCTCCTCGTAAGCAAGATCGGGACGCTCTGCGGGATCAAAGGCGGTCTCGATGGGATCGAACTCCTCGGCGATGTCGCTTGCCGCTACCATCTCCACCAGCTTTTCGTCCTGGCTGAGCACCTGAGCAACCGTCTCGGGGTCATCCTTGTTAGCCATAGCGAGAGCCTTGAGCTCCAGCTCCTCTATACGCGCCTTTTCACTGCGCTCGCCCTCTGCCTCCTTTGCCAGCATCTCAAAGAATTCCTCGTCACTGGTCACAGCAGCGTTTTCCTCGGCGTATTCCTCGGTAACAACAAGCTGCTCTATGATCTCCTCGGGTGCCGGAGGCTCGTCGTCGGAAAAGATCTCCTGCACCATAGTTTCCTCGTCTGCAGGTATCTCCTCAATTTCAGGCATCTCCTCGATTTCAGGCTCTGTAGTCTCTGTTGCGACTGCCTGTTCGGGCTCGGCTGCCTCTGCCTGCTTTGCCTCAAGATACTTATCGTAAATGTCCTTTGCTATAGCGGCAACGTCCTCTTCTGTAGCCGGATCTGCCGCAAATTCTGCATCACTCACACGGTCGATATAACCTTTGACCTGGGCTACGCTGCTCTCGATGGCATCAGAGGGCATCTGATACTCGGTGAGCTTGCCTGCAAGTGTGGCAAGAAATACTATCTTGTCCATACGGTCTCTCCTTAAATAAATTTCAATTTAGGTCTTTATTTTTTTATAAAAATATAGTATACTTATTGCATATACAGTAATTATAACACACGGAGCGAAAAATTTCAATATGAGAATGCGAAAAAAAAAGAACGGTGCACTCAGACTTAACGACTGCGCCGAACTGCTTATAACAAAAAGAGAGGACATTCCCTGCTTTCCCATCACCGTTGAGATCGGCTGCGGCAAGGGTAAGTTTATCCTTGAGACTGCAAAGCGTAACCCTGATACTCAGTTCATAGCTATGGAGAAAATTCCTGACGTTGCCATGCTGGCGGCTGAAAAGATAAGGGATGAAGGGATCACCAACGTTAAGTTCATCGTAGGCGATGCTATGACCCTCACCGAATTTTTCAACGAGGGTGAGATAGAGCGTATCTACCTCAACTTCAGCGATCCCTGGCCTCACAACGGTCACGCCAAGCGCCGTCTCACAGACAGAGGATTCCTTGAGCTTTACAAGAGACTCTTAACACCCACAGGCGAGATAGTATTCAAGACAGACAACAGACCTCTGTTTGATTTCTCTCTTGAGGAGTTCAAGTATATGGGCTTTGACCTTGAAGATCTTACGTACGATCTTCATAACAGCGAATATATGGCGGATAATATAGTTACCGAATATGAGGCTAACTTCTCTGCCAAGGGCTTTTCCATCAACCGTGTGCGTGCCAAGATGAGCCGCATCACAAACCTTGAGATAAGAAAGGCGGATATAAGCGACCTTGACCGCATCGAGGAGCTCTTCAATGAGGCAAGAGCCTTCATCGCTTCTCAGGGAATAGACCAGTGGCAGAACGGCTATCCCGAAAGAGGTATTCTTGAAAAGGATATTCTTGAGGGCAACCGCTACGTAGTATGCGAAGACGGCAAAATCCTTGCTTCTGTCGGCTTCTTTATGGGTGAGGACCCCACCTACGCCGAGATAGAGGGTCAGTGGATAAACGATTCAAGCTACGTGTGTATCCACCGTATCTGCGTTGACAGCTCTGTCAGAGGGCTTGGGCTCGGCGGTGCTATGGTACGCGCCTGCGAGGAGCTCTGCCGCAGAAATAAGTGCCGCAACATCCGCTGTGATACTCACGAGGGTAACAAGCCTATGAGACGTATGCTTGAGAAGAACGGCTTTGTATACTGCGGTATAATCCATCTTGAAAACGGTGACCCCAGAGTTGCTTATCAAAAGAAGATGAGATAAGGGGCGAGTCGCCCCTGCCAAACTGCGCTCTGAAGGTAATATATAATTTCTTACCTGTTACACGCCACAATGCAGTTTTCTTCCTTTTCTCTTAACTCAAATCAGCCTATCCTCACGGATAGGCTGTTGCTTTTTGTCCGCCCTTTTCGGGCGGTAATTGACGCTCCCTTGAACGCCCTGTCATCATCTCTATAGGATGTAATACCATTATAATGGATATAGATATTCGAAATAGTGCTACTGCACTATTTCGATACCAAATATTGATTTGGTTTCAAATTTTCTTTGAAAATTTGTCTATATCCATTACAATAAATGTCGAGCCAATTCAAATTTTATTAATTTGAATTGGCAAAAGCCGATATTATCGGCTTGTCGAAACGCAGAAAGCGTTTCGACCTTCGATAATTATTATATTCATCCATTGTGACGAATAATTGATAATTCTGTGAGTCTTGATTAATTTTTTATTTTATAGTATAATATAGAAAGCTTATTTTGGAGGAAAGAAATTGGAACGCAGATACATAGAAGCAAAGACAAAATGCTTTGATAAGATATATTCCTTTCTCAACGACAGACAGCGAGAGGCTCTGAAGACTGTAAGAGGACCTCTCTTGGTTGTGGCAGGTGCGGGAAGCGGTAAGACCACAGTTTTGGTCAACCGTATCGCCAACATCATCCGCTACGGCACCGGCTACGAGAGCAAAAATATCCCCTTTGATCTGTCTGAAGGCAATATAGCCGAGCTTGAGATGGCAAGCCGTCTGCCCGCAGAGCAGCTTGAAAAATATATGACAAAATACGCCGAGAACCCCTGCCCCGCCTGGGCTGTGATGTGTATCACCTTTACCAACAAGGCGGCAAACGAGATGAAGGAAAGACTTGTAAAGGTCATAGGCGAGGAGGCAGAGGAGATATGGGCAGGAACCTTCCATAATATCTGTATGCGGATCCTGCGCCGTCATCCGGTAGAGGCAGGACTTGACAACGGCTTTACCATATACGATACCGACGACCAGAAAAAGCTGGTTACCTCTATAATACGTGACTTTAACCTTGACGACAAGCGTTATGCGCCCAAGGCTGTTATAAATAAGATCAGCAAGGCAAAAGAAAGCCTTATGACTCCCGAGGAGTTTGAAAAGCAGTTTTCAAAGGAGCTTTACGAAAAGAACGTAGCCCGTATATACACCGAGTACGCTAAGCGTCTGGAGGCGGCAAATGCCGTTGACTTTGACGATATCATAGTCCGCACAGTACGCTTGCTTGAAAAGGACGAGGAGATACGCGGCTATTATCAGCGCAGATTTAAGTACGTATGTATCGACGAGTATCAGGATACCAACAAGGCTCAGTTTATGCTGGCGGTGCTGCTGTCAGGTCACTACAGAAACATAATGGTCGTAGGTGACGATGACCAGAGCATCTACCGCTTCCGCGGTGCCACAATAGAAAATATCCTTAACTTTGACAAGGTCTTTGAGGATGCAAAGGTGGTAAAGCTGGAGCAGAACTACCGCTCCACCGCAAATATCATAGAGACCGCAAATCACCTTATCGCCCACAACAAGGGCAGACGAGAAAAGAACCTGTGGACTGCTAAAGAGGACGGCGACAAGGTGCTGGTCAAGCAGCTGAACGATCAGGCGGAGGAGGCAAGATATATTGCCGACTCTATCCTTGATTCAACAGTAAAAAACGGCACTAAATTCAGCGATCACGCTATACTCTACCGTGTGAACGCTCAGTCAAACTCCCTTGAGGGTGTGTTTGCAAAGAGCGGTATCCCCTACCGTATTCTCGGCGGTACCCGATTCTACGAGAGAAAAGAGATCAAGGATATCGTTGCATATCTCTGTCTTATCTCAAGCACACAGGACAATCTGAGACTTAAGCGTATAATCAACGAGCCCAAGCGTAAGATAGGCGACGCCACCGTTGAAGCGGTGGAGAGACTTGCCGAAATGGAAGGGCTGTCCATGTTCGATATCATACAGAACGCGGACAGGTACACAGCTTTGGGAAGAGTTGCGGCTAAACTGAAGGATTTTGCCGATATCATAAACACCCTGCGCGGTATTGCAGAAACAGAAGCTCTGTCCGAGCTTGTGGAAAAGACCATAGATATCTCGGGCTACAGAAATATGCTCGTTCTCCAGGGCGAGGCGGCTGAAGACAGACTGCAGAACGTAGAGGAACTTATATCCAACGCCGTTGCCTTTGAAGAGACCCACGAAGAGGCTACCCTTGCTCAGTTCCTTGAGGAAGCGGCTCTGGTAGCGGACATAGACAACTATGACGCCGATGCCGATGCGGTTGTAATGATGACCATCCACTCAGCAAAGGGTCTTGAGTTTGACCACGTTTACCTGCCCGGTCTTGAAGAAGGGCTCTTCCCCTCCTTCCAGTCTATAGGCGAGCAGGCAGAATTAGAGGAGGAACGCCGTCTGTGTTACGTTGCGGTAACAAGAGCCCGCAAAAAGCTCTGTACCACCTACGTCAAGAGCCGTCTGATGTACGGTCAGACTCAGTACAACCAGCCCTCCCGATTCTTGGGCGAGCTGCCTAAGGACAGATGCACTCTCGAGCAGCTTCAGCGGCGTGAAAGCGCGGCATCCGGATTTGAATATATGCAGAGAAGGTCGGCGCAATCCTCCTTTACCCGTGAGGTCAAGCGTCCCGTATCAAGTGCACCCAAGTTCTCCGCCTCTGCCGAAAAGCTCTCGGTAGGCGACGAGGTAAAGCATATCAAGTTCGGTCACGGTATAATCCTTTCGGTTACAGATATGTCGGGCGATTATCTCTATGAGGTAATGTTCGATAACTTCGGAACTAAAAAATTAATGGCGACCTTTGCAAAGCTTACTAAAATATAAACAAAATCAGTGGACTCTTTGTCCACTGATTTTTTCATTAATTCCGCATTAAAAAACCCTTGCCTAAGCAAGGGTTTTTAAGTTGTTATTACTCTTCGTCAGCAGACTCTTCAACGATCTCTACTTCCATCTCTTCCTCGTCCTCAAGGAGAGCTCTCATAGAGAGGGAGATCTTGTGGTTCTCTTCGTCGATATCGATGATCTTAGCGTCAACTACCTGACCGAGCTCAAGAACGTCAGCGGGCTTGCCGATCTTCTTGTTAGCGATCTGGGAGATGTGGATGAGACCGTCAGCACCGGGGATCACTTCTGCAAATGCACCGAAGGGCATCATGGAAACGACCTTACAGGGAGCAACGTCGCCTACAGAGAACTGGTTGGTGAAGAGAGTCCAGGGGTTGGTCTCCTCGGTCTTGTGGCCGAGAGAGATTCTCTTCTTCTCAACGTCGAAGTCGATTACGAATACGTCAAGAGTATCGCCTACAGAAACAACCTCTGCGGGATTCTTAACGCGCTTCCAGGAAAGCTCGGTAAGGTGAACCATACCGTCAACGGGACCGAGGTTAACGAATGCGCCGTAGGATGTAAGGGACTTAACCTTACCGGTGAACTTCTTGTCCTTCTCGAGGGTTGCCCAGAACTCCTCCTCAGCTGCCTTTCTCTCCTCGCGCTCAACTACGCGGATAGAAGCAACTGCGCGCTTACGCTGCTCATTGATATCAATAAGCTTAACCTTATGTACTGTGCCCTGAAGCACGCTGAGGTCAGCGTCCTTCTTGAGACCTGTCTGAGATGCAGGGATAAATACCTTAACAGAGTTGAGGATGATGATAACACCGCCGCGAACGACCTCTGTGATCTTACCCTCAAGGATAGCGCCCTCGTTGTATGCTTCAACGATGCCTTCCCACTTAGCGTTAGCCTCAATGCTGCGGCGGGAGAGGGTTGCAAAACCGTCTACGTCGCTTACACGAACAGCCTTAGCAGTAACCTCGTCGCCAACCTTGTAAAGGTCAGAGAGCTTTACTGTAGGATCGATAATGTCGCTACTCTGAATGATACCGGTAACCTTGGCACCAAGGTCAACATGAACTTCAGCGTCTGTAACAGACAGTACTGTTCCTGTAACTATGTCTCCTGTATTTAAAGTCTTGAAAGATGCATCAAGTAATTCTGCAAAGTTTTCCTTTGCGGTTGCGAGTTCTTTTTCACTCATTTTCTTCTTTACCTCCTTAATTATGCTGCCCGGAGTTGAAGCTCCTGCAGCTATACCCACGTTTGTATGGGCCGTTACCTCTACGTCGGGCAGATCGTCTATGCTCTCCACAAAGTAGGTTTCACGCTGATTTTTACGGGCGATCTCGTACAGCTTGTTGGTGTTCGAGCTGTCTCTGCCGCCTATGACCAGCATAAGATCCACCTCTTTTGAGAGGGTATCGACCTCTGTCTGTCGGTTTTCGGTAACACTACATATTGTATCAAAAATTAAAGCATTTGTACAGACCTTTTTGAGATTTTTTTGACTTTTTTCCCATTCCGATAATTTTTGTGTCGTTTGGGACACCATTAGCACCTTTTTATTGGTGAAATTGCCATAATCAAGGTCATCCGACTTCTCAAAGACCTGATATTCACCCTCCACGTAGGAGCAGATGCCCTGCACCTCGGGGTGTCCTGTGTTTCCGAATATGAGAGTCAGGTCCGCATCAGGTGAATGCTTTTCAACTATTTTGTGTATCTTCTTTACGTGAGGACAGGTCTGATCGGATACGGTGAAATACTTATTGTTCTTTGCACATTCGTCAAGCTTGTCGCTGACCGACTTTACCACACCGTGGGCGCGGATAACAACAACAGAAGGATTGCTCCCGTCGGTTTCACCGTATACGCGGTCGATATCCTCTTCACCGATTATCTCCACTCCCTTTTCGGCAAAGGAATTGATAATGGTGGGATTGTGTATAAGCTTGCCAAGGGTATATACCTTAACGTTTTTCCCGGTCAATTCCTCCACGGTCTCAACGGCACGCTTTACACCGAAGCAAAAGCCGGCAAGAGATGCTACCTTTATGTTCATTTCTTCGGTACACCCTCCTCGTGGAGCTTGAGTATTTCCGCAAATATCTTTTCGCTTGCCGCGATCTGCTCGGCGCGGTTTCCGCTCTCAAAGCCTAATTCATCGGGAGAAATGGGCTTGCCGAAGATAACGTCAACGCGCTTAAAAAGAGATACCTTATGCCCTTTGGTGATTATAGCCACGGGAAGCACGGGAACACCGCCGCGGTGCGCCATCATACCTGCGCCGTGCTTGACTGTAGAGTTGTGGGGGTCAACTCCCTTGAAGCGTGTACCCTGAGGGAACATACCTACGGTGTTGCCTTCCTTGAGAAGACCTATAGTCTTTTTGATAGCGCCTACGTCTCCCTCACCGCGACGGATGGGATACGCGCCCAAAGCCTTGATGAGTCCTCCGAGAAGCGGAACCTTAAAAAGCTCTGCCTTTGCCATAAAGCGTATCTGTCTGGTACGGACAACGCAGGCAACGATAATAACGTCAACTGCAGCTATATGGTTAGGACAGATAAGCAGTCCTCCCTCATCGGGAATATTCTCAAGTCCATGGGGATGAACGTTGAATATAAAACGAAGAAGGGGTGCTAACAGCTTATATAAAAATTTGTAAAGCTTCATTTCTTTGCCTCAATAGCCTTATCGATTATCTCTACTATCTCCGCTACACTCTGCTCGATACCGTCGGCGGAGTTGTCAAAGTGGATGGCGTCCTCGGCAGGGACAGCGGGAGCAACGTCACGGGTAGAGTCGTTGCGGTCACGCTCGATCATATCCGAAAGAACCTCCTCGTAGGTGGTCTCGATACCCTTTTCCAAAAGCTCCTTGTGACGGCGCTTGGCACGTCCCTCGGGGGATGCGGTCATAAAGATCTTTACGGTAGCGTCAGGAAGGATAACGGTGCCGATATCTCTGCCGTCCATAATAACGTTATACTTCTTTGCCATATCCCGCTGGAGATCGAGAAGGAATGCTCTAACCTCGGGAATAGCGGAAACGGCAGAAGCGTACATAGATATCTCAGGGGTACGGATATCGTCGCTTACGTCCTCACCGTTAAGATAAACTCTCTGTGTGCCCTCAACGTACTTAAGCTCAAGGGTGATGTTACAAAGCTCTGCGATTATATTCTCCTTTGCGTCCTTTGCGATACCCTTTCTTGCTACCCAAAGACCGATAGAACGGTAAAGTGCACCTGTGTCTACGTAGATATATCCCTTTGCCTTGGCTACAGCCTTTGCTATAGTGCTTTTTCCTGCGCCGGAAGGGCCGTCTATTGCTATATTGATCATTTCATTTCCTCCTTAAAATCCTCTAATATCTCTTGCAGCAGCCGCTGCTGTGGAAAATGCTATCTGAAGATTGAAGCCGCCCGTATAGGCGTCAACGTCTATTACCTCACCTGCAAAGTAAAGTCCCTCGATGAGCTTCGATTCCATGGTTTTGGGATTAATCTCCTTGCAGTCCACACCGCCCGAGGTCACGATAGCCTCCGCTATGGGACGAAAGCCCTTGACGGTGTAGGTAAGACCCTTTAAGGTCTCGAGTATCTTTCTTCTCTCTTCCTTTGTGATGACGTTCACCTTTTTGTCAGCAGGTA
>JAZRQH010000042.1:0-6105 GCA_045649645.1 Eubacteriales bacterium | reverse complement strand
TACCGCACAGCCCCACGACCCTGACGTGAAGGCGCTTTTGAGAATAGCTCAGGTATACGATATACCGATTGCAAACAACAAGGCTTCGGCTGACTTTATGATAACCTCTCCCCTTATGAACGAGGAGTATACACATTATCTTCTTAACTTCAAGAAAAACGTTGCAGACAGAGCGAACACGTTATAATGACAAAGGCTTTTCGGTGAAAACCGAAAAGCCTTTTTTTATGTGATTTGTTTTACTTCAGCTTTGCGCCGAGAACTCCCTCTGCTGCAGCCTTAAAGTCGGCTACGGTCTTTTCGCGCCACTGTTTTTCGGTAGGATAGAAAAGCTCCTTGTAGTTTTCTGCTGCCACTTCCTTTGAGATCTCGTTGTCTGTGGGATAGAAGTGCTGACGGTTCTCGTCAACGGTATATTTGAGGGACAGAATAGAATCGATAAAGCTGTCACCTATAGTACCGAACTCAAAGCAGGTGGAAAACAGAGTCTTGTCTGTGTTCTTGCTTTCGGCAAGTCGGTAAAAATAATCTGTGGTGTCACCTGTGGTGGCGTAAAAGGATTCAGAGTCGTGAGATATAACGTAGTCGTAGCCGAAGGCTTCCTTGGTCTGCGCTTCGGTCATAGTCTCAAACACCGAATTGAAGATAACCATATTATAACGGGGACCGTATCCCGAATGGATATCTATATGAACTATGTTCTCATATTCACCCTCAAGACAGGAATTAAACACACTCTTGAGATAAAGGGTAGATGCCT
Source organism: Eubacteriales bacterium (assembly GCA_045649645.1). Classification (GTDB taxonomy): domain Bacteria; phylum Bacillota; class Clostridia; order Oscillospirales; family CAG-272; genus RGIG7300. The sequence goes on along the minus strand of JAZRQH010000042.1, from coordinate 5,345 downwards.
CGTCTCCCGTTCCGCCGTAATAAACGCCCTCGGGATACTCATACTGACCGGTAAGAAGCGCATCCGAAACCTTATCCGCACCCTTGGTCAGAGCATATCTTGCAAGATCAAGATAAAATCCCGCCTCATGCCAGAAGGCGTTGCCTATACTACCCTCGGGCTGCAGAAAGTCCTTGACCTCGGGGTAATCCTTGTTTGATGCAAGGTCAAAGCTCTCCCAATCTAAAATAAAGTTACGGTTAAGGTCTACGTTGTTTTCGTTATATCTGCGCATGTATTTCATGCCGTAGGGATTGACGTTTGCCACTATAAGTACGCCTGTATCCTCCCTGTCAAGACCCGAATATATTTCCTCAAAGAACACGTCCAGCATTACCGAGCCGATATAGCCCTCTATGCCGTGGACACCTGTTGTAAGAACAATGAGATTATCCTGTGAAGAAAGTGCGGGCAGATAGATATTGTCTATATAAAGTCCGTCATCGCTGTCTACTGCGTGCTGACTTACCTCGACCTCTATTCCCTGTGCCTCAAGCATTGATACACGCTCACTCAGATGTGCGCGGACCTCGTCGTAGCTGTTGAAGAAATATTCACTGTAAGCATACTCATCCGCTACAGCTTCCTGTCTTGCATTCATGAGAACGAGATTAGGGCCAAAAAATGTCAAAACAAGTGCAAGTACCAGAAGCACACACAGTGTGATAACAAGTCCTTTTAAGTGTCTTTTATTTTTCATATATACTCCTTTATTTTACAGCATCAAATTGCATCAGCATACGCGCCGTCTGTGCTCTTGTAGCAGTTGCCTTGGGCTCAAGGAAGGTCACACCGTTCTTTGTAACACCTGAGATTATTCCCTTCTCCACCGCCCAGCTTATGGGAGCTACCATCCAGGAATTGGACTTGAGATCAATGATCTCAAAATCTCCGAACTGCTTTAAGTCAGCTCTGCCGGATACGTCCATACCGTTCTGCTCGGCATAGAGGTAAAGTAATCTTGCAAGGGCGGCACGCTGTATAGCCTGACCTCTGCCAAAGACGCCCTCTGCCATACCGCTGACGTATCCCGACTGAACAGCCCAGGTAACGGCTCCGCTGAACCACGCTCCCGTGGGAACGTCGGTCATACCGCTGTCGATATCCTTGTATGCGTCGGTATCTACCCCAGCTATATTGGCCAGGATAAGCACGAACTGCTCTCTTGTCACGTTGCTGTTGGGAGAGAATATAGTATCGCTCATACCCTTCATATATCCCTTATCAAGGCAATACAGTACTTCGTCGGCATACCAGGCATTACTTTTAACGTCGGTAAAACCGCCTACGGGATGGGATGAGGTGCCCTTAATAAAGAGCTCCGCTTCCTTTGCTCGGCGAACCACAAGACCGCTTGAGACCACACCGCCAGCACTGACAAACTCACCGAAAGCGTCCTTTATCTGCTGCTCGCTGTAGCCGTCACAGCCCTCGAGAAGTATGGTGCGCAGGGTAAAATCGCTTGTGCGTATCCATACGTTGCCGAGGTTATAGGTAAAGCTTACAAGAGCATCGTACTGAAGCTGTGATACCTCTACTCCGTTATTGACAATAAAGGCGTCAAGATAAGCCTCGTATGCCGATAACGCCTTGACAAGAAGCTCGCTTGCCTCCGCCTCTGTTATACCGTCGGGGTATTCATCCTCCTCGCATCTTGTACCATAGCCGATAGACCACTGCTGATAGTCCCAATATTTTTGAGGAGCAAAGCCCTCAAGACTCTTTAAAAGCTTTAAACCCTCATCGCTTATGGTATACACCTTAGAAGCGGAATGTACGGCATAGTTAAGACTGATATACGCAGTCATACCGTTATATTCTATCCTGCCCCAATAGCCGTTAGTTATCTCAAGTACCCACACCCTATCTCCTAAGTGGAGGATGCCTACCTGGGCACTCTTCGAGGTAGGCTCTGCTCTGACGTTAAGAGCCGAGGCGTTTATAACATATTCGCCAAGCTGGGTAGGTGCGGAAAATACCGCTAACGGAAGCATGGTCAATATAAGTAAAATACATATAAATCTTTTCATAAGTAGCCTTTTAACAATTAGGAATTAAGGACGATTTTTTCAAAAATCTCCTTCTGAATTATACTACAAATTGGTTGTGATGTCAACAACATAGAAAACAGTGTCATATGACACTGTTTTCTGACTTGATATTACATTTTAGGCCTTCTCGGAGGCATACCTGCGTGAGGGGGGAACGCAGGGACGTGTCCCTCGTTTATCTCCTCGTCGGCTGTAGAAATATATCTCTTTGCCTGAGCGGTGAAAAGGTTATAGTATTCACCCTTTGCCGCCATAAGCTCTGTATGGTTGCCCTCCTCGATAAGCTCGCCGTCCTTTAACACAAGTATCTTTGAGGCTACCGTAGCGCTGGAAAGACGGTGGGAAACAAAGATGGTGGTCTTATCCTTGCGGAGCTTGTCAAACTGACTGAACACCTCCTGTTCTGCTATGGCATCAAGGGAGGCTGTAGGCTCGTCAAGGATAAGGATATCCGAGTCGCTGTAGAAGGCTCTTGCAATAGAGAGCTTCTGCCACTGACCGATGGAAAGCTCTATACCGTCAGATTCAAAATATCTCATAAGCGGAGTATCGTAGCCGCGGGGCAGAGCCTCGATATATTCATCAGCATTACTTGCCTTGGCTGCCTCTACTATCTCAGGATCGATTATTCCCTTTTCAATATCGCCGAAGGCTATGTTTTCCTTAACGTTGACAGCGTACTTTCCGAAGTCCTGGAAGATAATGCCGTACATCTTGTACAGCTCCTCAACGTCATATTCACGGATATCGCGTCCGTCAAGGAGTATAACACCCTCGGTGGGATCGTAGAGACGGGTCAGGAGCTTGATAAGTGTGGTCTTGCCTGCTCCGTTTAAGCCCACCATAACGAGGGTCTCGCCGGGCTTGATGGTAACGCTGATATTCTTTAATACGTCACGGCTTGTACAGGGATAGCGGAAGGAAACATTCTTTAACTCTATGGTATGTCCGCAGTGACGCTTAAGGGGTGCGGGCTTGGGAAGAATAGACTTGATACGCTTCTTCTCCTGCATAAAGATAATAAGATTGTCGATAAACAGCGAGCCCTCGTATACGTGAGATATTACGTTTACAAGGGTGGTGACACCGCCTGAGATCGCGGTAAGCGCACCGGTATAGAGCGAATAATCACCTATCTGACCGTTACCCTTATATACGCTGTATGCGATATAGAAGAACAGAAATCCGTTGATCACGGTGCTGAGAAGGTTGATGCCTATACTCCAGAGACCCTCGCCTACGATAAGCTTCTTGAGTCCCTTGAAATACCCCTTGAACACCTTGTTGTATCTGTCTACAAGGGTGTCTGAAAGACCAAAGAGCTTGACTTCCTTGACCAGATCCTTGTTTACCTGAACCTCGGAGTAGTAGCTCATCTGACGTCTGTCCTTGGAGCGGTGACGCATATAGTGGAAGTTCTTCTTTTTGTAAACAAAGGTTATAATAGCACTGGGCACCGACAGAAGTATCATAAGCAGGGGTGCGATACGGCTGATTGCCGTAAGTATAACGATATAGCTTGCGATACTGATGATGCTTGACACCATGCTGAAGGTGGAGTTGAGGATATGTATAGGTCTCATACCCGCCTCGCGGTTGGCGTTCTCCAGCTTCTCGTAGAACTCGGGCATATCGTAGCGGGCAAGGTCTATCTCCTTAGCCTTACGCATTATCTTGACCTTGATGTGGTTTGTTACCACCTCGCCCGAAATACTTGTTATCATATTGCTTACCGAGTTTACAAGCTTAGTAAAGAACATATAACCGAACTGCAATGCCATAGGAACAGCCACAAGTCCGATAAGATCGGATGCCTCAAGGCTACGCTCCATAGTAAAGAGCCCTGCCAAGGAGTTCAAAAGATGGGCCGATATGTATGAGCCTATAACAGGCATAACGCCGTTAAACAGAGCCATAAATATCATTACGAACAGCAGTATGGGTCTTGCCTCCCACACAAGTCCGAAGATATAGAAAACTCGCTTGAAGAAGCCTCCCAACACCTTTTTAAGATATGAAGGTATCTCCTTTATGCTTTTAGGCTTTTGGGGCTTTAGCTTGTCATGCATTTCCCACGGTGGGCGTCCTCCCATATGTCCGGGTCCCATATAAAATCACCTCTTATTTTGTCTTGATACCTAATTGTACCAAAAATAAGAGGCGATTGCAACATATTCGGCTAAGAATTAGTCAAATCTAACTATATTCGTCAAAATGATGAAATTAGTTTAATAATAAAAATCATGATTGCCTATGCGAGTGCAGAAGCGTCGGTTGTTGATTATCCAGCTGTTTGTAGCGGTACGTGGGTTGAGGAAATAGAGCGCACCGTCAACCTTAACAAACCCGTCAAGCACTGCCTTTGCCGCAAGAACGCTGTCATAGGTAGGCTCGCTATAGATGCTGCCGTCGGATATGGGACTGAACTGAACTCCGAATTTGGTGTCAAAAACTACCTCCTTTACGCTGTTGGGGAATTGAGTTGAAGCCCGTCGTGACAGCACAACGTTGCCTACTCCGCACTTACCCATAAAGCTCTCTCCACGGCTCTCGGCGCTTATTATTCTCGAAAGCCAGTATAGATCCTCTGAGTTATAATAGCTATCCGCCGACTTAAGAGCCTGTCCGCCTCCCGTAACTGTGACCTGTCTTGTCCTTGGGTCCCATTTTACTGCCGCCGACAGAGCCTCGGCAAGAACGGTAACGGGAGCGTATACCCTTCCGTTTTTATTGCGGTTGATACCGTCACGCACCAGTACTCTGCCGTTGGCAAGCGTATAGGGTTGTCCCTGATACACCCTTGCGTCAAGCTCTGATCCGGTAACGGTGGCGGTCTTGGTCTTGTTGTCCCAATCTACCCTGTATCCGTCATACTGCTCGGTAAATTCTCTGACTGAAGCGTATGTAATACCGTTTTCAATATAAGAGTCAAGTGCCTTGCCGTTTACCGTGAGAGTGTTAGCGTAGGCAGGTAGACATAAGGTCAGGATCAAAGTGATACAAATGATGGGTATAAAAATTTTCTTTATCATAAATACCTCCTTTGCTATATGATAACACAGAGAAGGTGTCGAAAACAAATGTAATATATGGTACAGAGCTTGTACGTGCCCGGTTGGGTAGGGTTTTGTTCCATATTTTTGAATTTTACATTATTATAATATTGACATCTATTTTCTATTGTTATATAATTAATTAAATATAGTTTATTATAAAGGAGCCTGTATGTCAGACAGACAGAAAAGGATAAGAAAT
>JAZRQH010000041.1:0-4382 GCA_045649645.1 Eubacteriales bacterium | reverse complement strand
TACGGATGCGTATTTCAGGGAACTTCTATTGAAGAGGTCGTTATTCCCTCCACAATAACCCGACTTTCAAACGACAATAACTACGAATCCAACAGATATTCTTCCTTCTACGGAGCGAATAAACTCACCAAGGTCGTATTCTCAGAGGGAATAGAGACCGTCCCCGTAAGAGCACTTAAGGAATGTCCTTCGGTAACTGAGGTAGTATTACCTTCCACCCTCAAGACCATAGAAACACTTGCTTTTAAGAGTTGTACGGGCTTAACCGAGATAAGCTTTCCCGAAGGATTAACAACAATAAACGACGAGGCCTTCAGACATTGCAGCGGTATTACGGAAATTATTCTTCCCGATTCTGTTACCTTGGTTGATGAATATGCCTTTGCAAACTGCTCTGCCATGACCTACTGTAAGCTTTCCGAGGGTATGACAAATGTCAGTGTATATCTCTTCTCTGGCTGTACCGCTCTTACTCAGGTACAGCTTCCCAAGGGGCTTATATCCGTCTCGGGTTATGCATTCCACAACTGCAGCTCTCTTACAGCTATAGAGCTTCCCGAGGGTCTGCGTTCTATGTATAACAACGTCTTTGACGGAAGTAGTCTGATAGAGATAACTATCCCCTCTACCGTTACAAGGCTTTCCTGCGACAGTAACTATGAATCCAACAGAAGCTCTGCCTTCCGCGGAGCAGATAAGCTGAAAAAGGTTATATTTGCTGACGGTATAGAGGTTATTCCAGTAAGAGCCCTTAAAGAATGCTCTTCAGTAACGGAAGTGGTTATTCCCGACAGCGTTACCGAGATCAGCTCCTACGCTTTCTATAAGTGTACCGGTCTTGCATATATCGACCTTCCTAAAGAGCTTGTTACTATAGGTAGCGATGCCTTTAACGGTTGTACCACCTTTGCGGATGTGGTGTTACCCGAAACTCTTACCTCTATCGGAGAATATGCCTTTGCCAACTGTACCGGTCTGAGATTGGTTAACTTCAATGAGGGGCTTGATAGCATTGGTAACTATGCATATTATAACTGTAACGGTCTTATAAGCGTGCTTCTTCCAACAGCTCTTACAAACGCAGGACAGCAGGCATTTGCAGAATGTGACAATCTCGAAAGTGTGAAGATTCCCGCAGGAGTCAACGTAGGCAAGAGCCTTCTTAACAACAGTAAGAAGGCAAGGATCTACTGCTACTCCAATACCTCGGCACACACCTATGCCATGGCAAATTCACATACCTACTATCTACTGGATGAGGAGGTGCATACCCACAGCTACGGTGTTGAGGTTATTACCTCACCCAGCACCTACCGTCCGGGTATTGCTATCAATACCTGTACTGAATGCGGATACATCTATACTGAGTTCAACCGCGGATGCGTGCATACGTCCGAATATAATATTCTCATTGCTCCTACCTGTACAACTGAGGGTATGGCAGAGGTATACTGCAGTAAGTGCGGACACGATCTGGGTGTTGAGATATTAGGTATGACTGAGCATCCTTGGGGTGAGTGGATACAGACCGTAGCTCCCACAACTCTCTCTGAGGGTGAAGAGATCGGAACCTGTACCGTATGTTTGCATTCCGAGACACGCGTTGTTCCCAGACTGAAGCCTGCGGTTATCGGAACAGAGAACTACGTTATCATCCTTGAAAACATAGTTTCGGTAAAGGAGATACGCTTTGCCATAGGTACGTATACTAAAGGTGATGAGGTCAGAAATGCCGAGAAGAGCATCACTCTGTCAGCATCCTTGGTAGACGCCAATACGGTTGACGGTATCTTAAGATACGAGCTTCCCTGGATGGGCAGTTATACAGCATGGGTAAGAATGACCGACGGTACCGGGTACTTTATCCATACCGACATAGATGATATCACACCCTATGTTGAATCTGACGGTGTTAAGCTGACGGTCAAGGACTTCAAGGACGGATATAAGGATCTTTGGATAGCTAAGGGCATATTCAACAGCTACTCCGAGATCAAGGCAAGTACTGCCTTTAAGTATCAGGCTTCAGCCAACAAGCTTTCCGCTTACTTTGCGACCCACGATTATACCTATACGGTAATAGATCCCGGCGAATATACTGTGCTTATCAGGTATAACGACGGAAGCGCGGACGTATGCCATACAACTTTGACTGTAGACGTTCCCGTATTTATTGAGAATGGTCTTCAGGTTACCGTGACTAATATTCCCGGTATCAAGAATATAAGAACCGCATACGGCAAGCATAATTCTGTAGCTGAGATCAAGGCGGCAACCGGAGTCCGTAACTTCAGTAACAAAACTGTTATCAAGGACGCCGAAAGCTACACGATCCAGTACAGCAAGGAGGGTGTAGTAACTCTTATCGTAGAGTACAATAACGGATATAAGCATATACATCATTACAACGTACAGAAAAAGACTCCTACCTTTGTTCATAACGGTGATACTGTTACTATTGGTAATCTTGACGGACTTTATATCGTAAGATATGCTCCCGGCAAATATACCACGGCAGGTAATATCAAAGGTGCCCCCGGAAGTAAGTTCTTCAAGAGCGCCGATATAGACGAAAACGGACAGATCGTTCTTTCCGGACTTACTCCCGGACGCTGGAGCTTTATGGTACAGTATGATGATGGATCTTATAACTTCTATCTTATAACCGTTCAATAATAAAAAAGGACTTGCTTTGCAGGTCCTTTTTTGGTATAATGAATTCACGCTACAGAGAGGAATTTATATAACCAGATGAAATATACTATAGATAATACTTCGACCAAAAGCGCATACCTGCAGCTATATATGCAGATACGCACAGATATAGTTGGCGGTGTATACAGGTACCAAAGCAAGCTACCCTCCAAGAGGCTTCTTGCCGAGGAAACAGGGGTAAGCGTCATAACCGTAGAGCACGCTTATGCCATTCTTTGTGACGAGGGCTATGCCGAGGCAAGGCAGAGAAGCGGTTATTATGTTATCTACCGCGAGGGAGATCTTATAAGCGTCGGAGAGAAGGTAAGGGAGCAGAACGGCAAAACGGTTCAGGAGCATAAAAACGACTTTCCTTTCAGCGTCCTTGCCAAGACTATGCGAAAGGTGCTTTCCGACTACGGCGAGCGTATCCTTATAAAGTCTCCTAACCACGGTTGTATGGAATTAAGACAGGCTATAGCCGACTACCTTGCTAGAAGTAACGGAATACAGGTGGAGCCGGGACAGATAATCATCGGCTCGGGTGCAGAATATCTCTATACCCTTATCGTTCAGCTTTTAGGCAAGGAGAGGGTTTTCGGCTTGGAGGACCCATCATACGATAAGATACGCCGTGTCTATTCGGCTCTGGGAGTAGAGTGTGATATGCTCAAATTGGGCGGCGACGGAATAAAAAGCTCCGAGCTTGAGAATACCCAAGCAACCGTTCTGCATATTACCCCCTTTAACAGCTATCCCACAGGTATCACCGCCGATGCCTCTAAGCGTAATGAATATATCGGTTGGGCTAAGCAAAGACAGGGGTTTATCGTTGAAGATAACTTTGATTCCGAGCTTACCGTTTCCAAGAAAAACGAGGATACTGTGTTCTCTCTTGATACAGAGGGTAGGGTAATATACTTAAATACCTTTTCACGAACCGTGGCTCCCTCAATGAGAGCAGGGTATATGATATTACCAAACGAACTGACAAAGACCTTTGACCAAAGATTAGGCTTTTATTCCTGCACGGTTCCCGTGTTTGAGCAGTATGTTTTAGCCGAGCTTATTGAGAGCGGAGATTTTGAAAGACATATTAACCGTGTACGCCGTAACCGCCGCAAACTGGTATTATAAAAATATATTATTCTGAATATATACATATCACCAAAACAAGGCTATAATACATAGCATGAAATGAGGTGTAAAAATATGTCATATAAAAGATTATTAACTATTCAGGATATCTCCTGCGTAGGACAGTGCTCACTCACAGTTGCTCTGCCTGTGATCTCGGCTTGCGGAGTTGAGTGTGCTGTGCTTCCTTCGGCAGTGCTGTCCACTCATACAGCAGGCTTTTCCGGCTATACCTTCCGTGATCTCACCGAGGATATGCCTGCTATCAAGGATCATTGGATAAAGGAAAATATCAAATTTGATGCCGTATATACAGGTTATCTCGGCAGCACTAAGCAGATAGAGTACGTTGCGGATATTTTTGATTCTGTGGGCAGAGAGGGTGCGCTTAATATCGTTGACCCTGCTATGGCAGACAACGGCAAGCTTTATCCAGGATTTGACGCTGAGTTTGTAGAGGCTATGAAGGGTCTGTGCTCAAAGGCTGATTATCTTGTCCCCAACATTACCGAGGCGGCGTTCCTCTGCGATATGGAATACAAGACCGACTA
>JAZRQH010000040.1:0-12812 GCA_045649645.1 Eubacteriales bacterium | reverse complement strand
GACTGTAGAGGGCGGTGCGGTAAAGCAGCCTCAGAACGTTATCGCACCTATCGGTACAGCCTTAAAGGAGCTCTTTGAGTTCTGCGGAGGACTTACCGAGGAGCCTTCAAAGTATATTTACGGCGGACCTATGATGGGTATAACCGTAGCTGATGCAAATATGCCGATTATCAAGAACACCAACGCTGTTCTTGCATTGACCAAAAAGGAAAGCAAGCTTCCCAAAACTACTGCTTGTATACGTTGCGGTGCTTGTCTCAACACCTGTCCCTTCGGACTTGAGGCAACAAGCATAGCCGAGGCATACGAGAAGAAGGATGCTGTTTTGCTTAACGAGCTTTCGGTACAGTCCTGTATGGAGTGCGGCTGCTGCAGCTTTGTATGTCCCGCAAACCGTCCCCTTGTACAGATAAACAAGCTGTCAAAGCAGTTTTTAAGAGACGAAGCTAAAAAGGAGAGTGGAAAATAATGAGTTCTTTAACTAAATTAGCAGTATCTCCACATATTCACAGCGGCAGATCCACCTCCCGTATCATGGGTGACGTTCTGATCGCCTTATTACCTGCCACCGTCGCAGGTGTACTTATATTCGGTCTGAGAGCATTGCTGGTAATTGCCGCATGTGTGCTTTCGTCTGTTGTATTTGAAGTACTCTTCAATCTTATTGTTAAAAAGGACCAGACTGTAGGCGATCTGTCTGCGGCAGTTACAGGACTTTTGCTTGCGCTCAATCTTCCTGAGAACACACCTGTCTGGCAGTGTGTTGTAGGATCTTTGTTTGCCATCGTTGTAGTTAAGTGCATCTTTGGCGGTATAGGTCATAACCTTGTTAATCCCGCTATAACCGCACGCGTGTTTATGTTGGTAGCCTTCGGTTCGCTTGCGGTGCCTTCCTTCCCGATAGATGCAGAGGCAGGAGCAACTCCCCTTGCTGCCGAGGTAATGCCCTCCCTGAAGGACCTGTTTTTAGGTAACCACGGAGGCGCTATCGGTGAAACCTGTATCGCGGCATTGCTTATAGGCGGTGTATACCTGCTTGTACGCCGTGTTATCACATGGCATATCCCCGTAACCTTTATCGGTACGGTATTCGTATTCTCCTTCTTCATGGAAGGCTTTGTTGCCCTTGATGCACTGGCTATGGTGCTGTCAGGCAGCGTTGTCATCGGCGCTATCTTTATGGCGACCGATTATACTACCTCCCCCTCCACCGGTTGGGGCAAGGTGATATTCGGTATCGGTGCAGGTCTTATTACATGTCTTATCAGATATTTCGGTACTTATCCCGAGGGTGTTTCCTTCGCTATTCTGTTTATGAATATCCTCACACCCTACATCAGCCGTTGGACCAGACGTAAGGTGTTTGCTGCAGGAGGGAAGAGATAATGAAAAACAATCTTAAAAATCTTACAGTATTCGTTTGTATCTGTACCGTGATAACGGTGTTGCTCGCAATAACAAACTCTGTCACGGCTCCTATTATTGAAAAAAATCAGAACGCTCAGGCAAATGCAGCTCTGCTCGAGGTAATGCCCGAGGGTAAGGGATTCGAGTCAGTAGATCTGAGTGCATACGAGCTTCCCGCAACTGTGGCAGAGGTTTTCAGAGAGACCGAAGGACAGGGCTATGTAGCTAAGCTTGTTACTGCAGGCTACGGCACCGATATGGTGCTTATGTGCGGTGTTACCGCTGACGGAGTTGTTACCGGCGCGGTATGTACTTCCTCCAACGAGACTCTTGGTAAGGAAAAGACATACGGTGAAAGCTTTGCCGGTAAAAATGCCGACGAGGTTGAAGCAGTTGATATCATCGCAGGTGCGACCAAGACTACAGAGGCGTATAAGAACGCCGTTAAGGACGCTCTCAATACCGCTATCATCTTAGGCGGCGGCTCTGTTGATATCCGTACCGACGAAGAAATTCTTGCAGACAACCTTAATGCGGCGTTGCCCGAGGGTGAAGGAAAGTTTGAAAAGTGGTTCAAGGTAGAGCAGCTTGACTCTATCGATGCGGTATATATCGCCGAGAACTCTGCAGGCTACGTGTTCGTTACGGGCGAGCAGTTTGTCGGTGTTAAGGCTGACGGGACCGTTGTTACCGAGGGTGTTACGGCTCCCGAGATCTATACCAACGCTGTTACTGCAATTCAGTCGTCTACGGTCGAGGATATCGATCTCACAGCTTATCCCGATCTTGCGGCTACTGTTGTAAGTGCCAAGAAGACAGCCAGCGGTAACTACGTGCTTGAGACCAAGGGCGCAGGTTACGGCATTAAGGGCGGAAACGAGTATCATCCCGCTTCAGGCGAATATATCATAGTCCGCGTATCCGTAACACCCGACTTTAAGATTATTGATTGTCTCACCGTTTCTGAGGCAGAGACAGACGGTCTGGGTGATGCTTGTGCGGATGAGAGCTTCTACGGTCAGTTTGCAGGCAAGAGCGAGGCAGACTATACCGAGATAGATGCTATCAGCGGTGCGACCATGACAACAAACGGTTATACACAGGCAATCGAGCGTGCGTTTGCCGCAATTAAAGTACTGATTGGGGGTGCAGCCTGATGAAAGAAAGATCTTCGCTTTCCGTGTTAGTACGCGGAATAATTAAAGAAAATCCGGTATTGGTGCTGATTCTCGGTACCTGTCCCACCCTTGCTACCACCAACACGGTTGACGGTGCCTTCGGTATGGGTATTGCAGCCCTCGTGGTGCTCCTTTGCTCCAATATATTCATTTCGCTTTTCCGTAAGATCATCCCCGAGACCATGCGTATTCCTTGCTATATAGTAATTATTGCTGGATTTGTTACTATGGTCAAGATGCTTGTACAGGCATTTCTTCCCGATCTTTATGCGACTCTCGGTGTTTATCTGGACCTTATCACTGTAAACTGCATCATATTAGGCCGTGCCGAGATGTTTGCAAGCAAGAATACGGTTGTTTCCGCAGCCCTTGACGGAATCGGTATGGGTATTGGATTTACTCTGGCGTTGACGGTTATGGCAACCTTCCGCGAGGTGTTAGGCTCAGCCTCCTTTGCGGGAATTGCTATTCCTTTCTTGGAAAACTATAAGATCGAATTTTTGACCAAGGCTCCCGGAGGACTCTTGGTATACGGTATGATGATAGCGCTTATCCACGTTATTACCAAGGGTAAGGCTCCTCTCAAGGCATCCTTCGGATGTGAGGGATGTATTCATAACGGAACCTGTAATGCAGGAAATTGTAATAAGGAAGGAGTGCAGAGCTAATGGAAAACTTCAAGGTTTTAATAATCATACTTCTTTCGTCTGTTTTCGTTGATAACTACGTTCTCAGCCGATTCCTTGGAATCTGTCCCTTCTTGGGTGTATCCGAAAAGAGAGACCAGGCAGTAGGTATGGGCGTTGCAGTAACCTTCGTTATGCTTCTTGCCACTGCGGCAACCTGGCCTATCCAGTACTTTGTACTTAACACCTTGGGTCTCGGATATCTGCAGAACATCGTATTTATTCTGATAATCGCTGTCCTTGTACAGATACTTGAGATGTTCCTCAAAAAGTTTTCTCCCTCCCTCCACAAGGGGTTGGGCGTGTATCTGCCTCTTATCACCACCAACTGTGCGGTATTAGGCGTTACCATCAACAATATCATCGACGGCTACAGCTTTATCGAATCTATGGTAAGCTCTCTGGGCTGCGGACTTGGATTCTTACTGGCTATGGTTCTGTTCTCGGGTCTTCGTTCCCGCATCAATGACGCCCACGTTCCCGGTCCCTTCAAGAAGCTGGCTGTAACCCTTATAGCTGCATCCTTTATTTCACTTGCATTTATGGGATTCGGCGGTATCGTTGAAAACATTTTCGCTTAACTGGGAGGTCAACGATGAACATATTGATTGCATTTATCGTAATATTCGCGATCGCTTTAATTGTAGGCGTTCTCTTATTGGTATGCTCCCACTTCTTCTTCGTTCCCGAAAATCCTCTTAAAAAGCAGATACGCCAATGTCTGCCCGGTGCCAATTGCGGTGCCTGCGGATTCAAGGGCTGTGACGACTATGCAGATGTATTGGCAAACAACGGTGCTAAGGCTGATCTCTGCGCTCCGGGCGGCAAGGATACCGCTGATATGATCGGTGATATCCTTGGTATAGAGGTCGAATCCCCCAAGGACACCGTTGCCTTTGTTGCTTGTAACGGAAGCTGCGGTGCGACCTTCAAGACCGCAGAATACCGCGGAATACAGAGCTGTGCGGCGGCGTCTATGCTTTATGGCGGAGATAATTCCTGCAGATACGGTTGTCTCGGCTTAGGCGACTGCGCGGCGGCTTGTCCTGCAGACGCTATCTGCATGGCTGACGGTATCGCACGTATTGAGGCATCCCGCTGCATAAGTTGCGGTATCTGTGTGGCAAGTTGTCCCAAGAATATTATCTCACTTATTCCTCAGCAGACCGAGCCTGTTGTTATGTGCAGCAGCAAGCAGAAGGGCGTTGATGCCAAGAAGGCTTGCAAAAACGCTTGTATCGGCTGTAAGAAGTGTGAAAAGACCTGTCCCAACGGGGCAATAACCGTAAAGAATAATTTAGCAGCTATCGACTACTCCAAGTGTACAAGCTGTGGAGCCTGTGCAGGTGAATGTCCCACAGGTTGTCTTAAAAACGTATTTTTCTCGTGATCCGTCAGATAATAAGAATCGTATGAATCAAAAAGAAAATACGGTCAAGCGTAATATCCGCAACGATATAATTCTGATCCTGTGTGTGCTGTTGATTGCGGCCGCGGGTGTGTTTTATCTCTACGGCATGCGTCCTTCGGGAGATACGGTCAGAGTTAGTGTTGACGGAAAGGAATACGGAACCTATCCCTTGTCAGAGGATATCACAGAGGACATCCGTACCGGCAAGAACGGGGAATACCTCAACCGTCTGGTCATAAAGGATGGCAAGGCGTTTATGGAAACTGCCAACTGTCCTGACGGGATCTGCGTTGAGCATTCCCGTATATTCCGCGACGGTGAGAGTATAGTGTGCTTGCCACACCGTGTTGTTGTAACGGTGGTCACCGACAGCGACGGATCCCCTGACATTGTGATATAGGAGGCTGACGGTGAGTAAGAAAACAAAGAATGTTGCTTTCATAGGCATATGTACTGCTTTGGCTTTGGTGCTGTCCTATATAGAAGCTATCCTTCCTCCTCTTTTTGCCGCCGTACCCGGTGTCAAGATGGGACTTGCCAATATTGTCATCATATTTGTGCTATACAGGCGCGGACCTATAGCGGCAGTTACCGTTTCGGTTATAAGGATGCTGCTTGTAGCTCTGCTTTTTGGCAATATGATGGCTCTTATGTACAGCCTTGCAGGAGGTGTACTGAGCCTTGTCGTGATGACGATACTGCGCCGATTGAATTTCTTATCTGCGGTGGGTGTCAGCGTTGCGGGTGGCGTCAGCCATAACGCAGGGCAGATACTGATGGCTATGCTTTTGCTGGAAACGGCTGAGCTTGGGTACTATCTTGTAGTACTAACCGTTACGGGAACAGTATCGGGAATACTGATAGGGCTGTGCGGAGCAACACTTATTAAACATATTCCGAACAAAATATGAAAATGCTTGACATTTCAACATCCATAAGGTAATATATGTATGTTTGGAAATTAATTTGGAGGATTTTAACAAATGAAGAAAAGTTTAGTACTCGTTCTGTGCCTCGTTATGGCACTTTCTGCAGTTCTTGTTGGCTGCGGAGCAGACAAGACCGGTACCGATGCAGGCAACAATGATGCTGCAGCAACTCTTAAGTTCGGTTCCGGCGTATACGTAAGCACTCCCGCTACTACTGACGCTACCATCGATGCAGACGGTTCCGGCAAGGTTGACGTTACCGTTGCGGCTGTATCTGTAGACGCAGACGGCAAGATCGTAGCTTGCGCTCTTGACACTGCAAGCAACACCGTTAACTTTACCGCTGACGGTAAGGCAGTAGCTAACACCGAGTTCAAGACCAAGTACGAGACCGGCGCTGACTATAATATGGTTGCATACGGCGGCGCAGTAAAGGAATGGTTTGAGCAGGCTGACGCTTTTGAAGGCGTTGTAGCAGGCAAAACTCTTGATGAGGTTAAGGCGCTTGTTGCAGAAGGCGACAAGGGTACAGATGAGGTTGTTAACGCAGGCTGCACCATTATGGTTGCTGAGTTCGTTTCTGCAATCGAAAAGGCTTATAACGCAGCTGCTGATTCTAACGTAACTGCAGATCACACTCTTAAGGTTACCGCTGCAACCGAGCAGACCTGTGAGGACGCTACTGCTGATAAGGACGGCACAAACAAGGTTTCTACCACAGTATTTGCAGCAGCAGTTGATGCTGACGGCAAGGTAGTTGCAGCATCCAGCGATTGCGTTGAGGTTGCCTTCAGCTTCACAACCGCAGGTGTTTCCACTCTTGACACCACCAAGCCCGTTGTTTCTAAGAAGGAAGCAGGCGCTGACTACGGTATGGTAGCATATGCAGGCGCTGCAAAGGAATGGTTTGAGCAGGCAGCTGCTTTTGATGCAGCTTGCATCGGCAAGACCGCTTCCGAGATCGCAGGTCTTATGGGTGAGGACGGCAAGGGTGTAGCTGACCTTCAGGGCGCAGGTTGCACAATCTACGTGACCGGCTTTGTTAAGGCTGCTTCCAAGATCTAAGTAACGAAAGCAGAAAAGGGGAACCTTGTTCCCCTTTTTTATTATTATTTTATGAAACAACTTAAATTCTATTCTATTATCGCGATTATACTGATATTTTCGGCTATCCTATGCTCATGCACTACAGGAGAAAAGATAAATAAATATTCCACCTATTCAATGGATTATTTCGATACCGTAATCGCCATAACGGGCTACGAAAGTACCGAGGCTGAGTTTGACCGTATATCAGGAGAGATGCTGACCATGTTGGGCGAGTATCATCAGCTCTATACTATCTATCACCGCTTTGAGGGTATGGAGAATCTCTGTACGGTAAACGAGCTTGTTGACGGTGAACACCGTACGGTTACGGTAGACCGCCGTATCATCGATATGCTCCTCTATGCAAGAGAAATGTATGATATGACCGACGGTATCATGAATATTGCTATGGGTAGCGTGTTATCCCTGTGGCACGATTACCGTACCGTAGGTAAGGATAACCCCGAGCAGGCGTCTCTTCCTCCCATGGAACTACTCATGGAAGCGGCAGAGCATACAGATATCAGCAAAATGCTTATAGACGAGGAGGCTTCTACGGTTACTCTGACCGATCCTCAGATGAAGCTTGACGTAGGTGCCATAGCCAAGGGGTATGCAACAGAACGCGTGGCAAAGACCTTTGAGGAAAAGGGAATAACCGGTTATATTTTAAACGTAGGCGGTAACGTTCGCACCATAGGCGCTAAGGGCGACGGCACAGACTGGACAGTAGGTATCGAGGATCCCAACGGCGAGGACTATCTTGCATACCTTGAGCTTAACGGACAGTCGGTGGTGACCAGCGGCTCATACCAGCGCTTCTATTACGTAGACGGCAAGCCTTATCATCACATCATCCATCCTGATACGCTTATGCCTGCTACGGGCTATCTTTCTGTGTCGGTGGTGTGTAAGGACTCAGGAATGGCGGATGCCCTTTCTACGGCTTTATTTTGCCTGTCAGCGGAGGACGGCCGCAAGCTTATAGAATCAATACCCGATGCCGAGGCAATGTGGGTAACAGAGGATAAGGAAAAGACCTTCTCCTCCGGTTGGAGTAATTATGTAAAGGAATGAAAAAAGCTACCTAACGGTAGCTTTTTGTTATAATAATTCGATCTCGCCGAGCTTGGTGTCAACGATATACTCGTCCTTAAACTCACGCATCTTGTCCATATGGGGAAGAGTACAGTGGACTTGCTGATCCTCCTTGGTCTTCCACTGCTCAATAAGCAGAAGCTCGCAGGGATCTGTTTCCGAGTAGTAATAGTCGTACTTGATGCAGCCATCCTCGTTTCGGATGTCAGAAAGAACGCCCTCGGCTCTCATTCTTTCAACAAAGGCCTCACGCTTGCCCTCAAGGCAACTGAATTTTACGTAGATAGTGTACATAACGAAAATCTCCTTCTAAGCAAAATGTTTTATAAGATAGAGTATAAGCATATGTATGGGATAGAAGGCATAAAAGGCGTATTTCAGAACCGGACTTGAACAGCCCTTTCTGCCGCCGTAGAGCCATATGGGTATAAGCGAAAATACCGCAAAGCCTTGCGTCGGTATCTCAACGCTTTTGCCGAGGATATCAAACATAAATACCTGTCCCTCAAAGAACACGACGTTTATAAGCACCATCGCGATAAGCTGAGCAATCCATGCAAAGGGGAAGTCTCTCAGCAGATAGAAGGTTACCACCATTGCAACACCCCAAAAGCCGTAGTCAACAAAGCCTATGACACTGGCTACGCAGATAAGCAGCAGCCATAAAAGACTGAGCGCTATATTTTTAAAGTTTGGCTTATTTCTCGCCTTGTCGATAACACGTATAGCAAGCAAGCCGAGAAGCAGGGTAAAGAGCACGTTCTGGTGGAAGGGGTTAAAGAACCTGCTGCTGTAGAAGAGATTAAAGGGAATCTCTGTGATAACGGCAAAGCCAAGGAGTCTCAGAGCATATTTCTTAAAGCTTGAGGTGTGCACAAAGCCCTCGGCAATAAGAAACGCAAATATAGGGAACGTCATTCTTCCTATATATGTCATCCAGTTACCGAAGCTCATATAGGTTGCCCATATATGGTCGCTGAGCATAAGCAGTATTGCGATAATCTTAAGTATATCCGAGGTTAATCCTCCGAAGGGGATCGAAACAAGCGGACTGTTTTTTGGAAGCTTATTCATCCTTTTACCTTTCGCGACTGTTTTATAAGAATATTATAACAGATAAAGCGACGTATAACAATACCTTTTTAACTTTATCTCTGGGACTTTTATTAATTAGTTCTATTGAAAAGAGGGGCAGGATATGTTATAATATGTAGGGAAATTATTGAATTGAGGTGAATTAATGGCGGCAATTTTCGCTTCTATCGGAGAATCGCTGAGATCGGTCCTGCCGATCGCACTTATAGTATTGATACTTTCGGTCACCTGTGTCGCACTTGAGGCAGGTGTCCTTGTTCTGTTTTTATTCGGAACTATATTACTTATCCTGGGAATGAGCTTTTTCACCGTAGGCTCGGGTATCTCTATGGAGCCCCTTGGTGACGGTATAGGTAAATCCCTTAATAAAAAGAAAAGGATCCTTATCCCACTCATTATCTGCTTTGTGCTCGGCTTTCTTATTACTGTTTCCGAGCCCGACCTCACAGTCCTTGCAGAGCAGGTTCCCACCATACCCAACGCTCTTCTTATAAACTGTGTCGGTGTGGGTGTAGGTATCTTCTTAAGCATCACCCTTATAAGAAACAAAAAGGAGATCCCTCTCAGAAGACTCCTGGTTATATTTTACGCTATCGTTATAGTAATAGCCTTTTTCGCACCCAAAGACTTTATACCCACAGCCTTTGACTCGGGCGGAGTTACCACCGGTCCTATCACCGTACCATTTATTATGGCGCTTGGTGCAGGTCTTGCGGCAAGTAAAAAGGGTAAGCGTAACGGTGAGCACAGCTTCGGTCTTGTAGCTCTCTGCAGTATCGGACCTATCTTATCCGTGCTTCTGCTCAGTATATTTTATAAGCCGCTTCCGTCTACCTCATCCTATGAGATAGTGGATATCAAGACTACGACCGATGCCTTCAGACAGTTCGCCAAGGCACTTCCCGTGTTTGCAGAGGAGGTAGCAATAGCCTTTGTACCCATTGTGCTTCTGTTTGTGGTATTCCAGCTTCTTACACGAAGATATCACCTTAACGACATCTTCAGAATGTCCTTTGGCTTTATATATACTTATATCGGTCTGGTGCTCTTTCTCACCGGTGCCAACGTAGGCTTTATGCCTGCGGGCAGACTTATAGGTGCAGAGCTTGCCGGAGGCAGCTTCAAGCAGCTTCTCATACCCGTAGGTATGCTTATGGGTTACTTTGTGGTAGCGGCTGAGCCGGCGGTACATTCTCTCAAGCGACAGGTTAATGAGGTAACCAACGGTGCAATATCACAGAAATCAGTTGCCGTTGCACTTTCGGTGGGTGTTTCGGTATCTGTAGGCATCGCAATGCTCAGAGTTATTACAGGCATATCCATAATGCCGTTTTTGATATGCGGCTACGCGATATCTATCGTCATTAGCTTTTTTGTGCCCAACATCTACACCGGTATAGCCTTTGACTCGGGCGGAGTTGCCAGCGGTCCCATGACCTCTACATTTATGCTGCCCTTTGCCATGGGCGCCTGCGAAGCGATAGGCGGAAACGTAATGACCGATGCCTTCGGTATAGTTGCAATGATCGCCATGGCTCCTCTTATTACAATACAGATACTCGGTCTGTATGAGAGAAGGACCTACGCTTGGAAGGTCAAAAAGCAGCATACCGAGATCAGCATGATCACTGACGACATCATATTCTTTAACGAGGAGGACGCGGTAAATGAACAGTAAGATAAAGGTCCTGCTGTCTATAGTGGAATCCGAAAAGGGAAAGAAGCTTATAAGAGAGCTAAAAAAGATTAACGTCAAGGTCAATTTCCGAACCGTAGGACACGGTACCGCACCCACCGAGACCATGGATATCTTCGGTCTTGGCACCAAGTACAAGGATATCGTTATCAGTCTGGGAGCTGAACGTGATATAAACGATCTGATGGCTAACTTCGGAGAGGTATTCCAAAGCCACTCAAAGTTCGGCGGAATAATGATAGTTCTTGACGTAACTGCCGCAAGCAGGGTGCTCAGCGAGATAATCAATTTTACAAACAATCAGAATGCAGAAAAGGAAGCTGTGAATATGCAGAACGAACATAGCAACAACCTTATAGTTATCTCGGTAAACGAGGGCTATAGCGAGGACGTAATGAAGGAAGCCCGCAAGGCAGGAGCCACAGGCGGTACTGTTATAAAGGGAAGACTTGCAGATATTGAGCAATTCTCGGAATATATAGACTCCAAGGCAGAAAAGGAGCGTGAGATACTCTTTATCCTTGCGCCCTCTAAAACCTGCAAAAAGATTATGGAGTACGTAAACCGCGACTATGGTATCACCTCCGACGCTAACGGAATAATCTTCGCCGTACCTACCGAAAAGGCTTTTAAAATATAATTTGACGCTAATAATACAATATCCGTCCGAAGAAAATTCGGACGGATATTTTTGTTTTATATAGATTGTGATAGCAGTCTGTGGTGCAGTACGCAAAAGAGGTGAATTATTTCTTTTTGATCTTCCATTTTGAACTTTTGTATTTTCTCTCTGCGATATAACCGCAGGGCATACTTGCAAGTTCTGATACCGTATTATCAAGTGTGAAAATTTCATTCAGTGAAACAACTTTTGCCTGTTCTTGCGTATGTATTCCGCCACAAAGAAACTGCCACATTCCGTCCTCTGCATCGTGGGACACATATAGAATATCCACACCATTCTCAATGATATGACAGCAAGTTATAACAGCCGTATTTTCTGGCTCTCTAAACGAAAATTTCATATATCATACTCCTAAATGATTTGCATCGTTTTTCTTATTATAACATTTTCAAAAAATATTTGCAATAGGCAGAAAAATCCCCACCGATTTCTCGGTGGGGAAATTTTTACTTTATTAAATCTAATTACTTAGATTAGCCCTTGATAGCTGCCTGAGCAGCAGCAAGACGTGCGATCGGTACTCTGAAGGGAGAGCAGGATACGTAGTCAAGGCCGATTGCATGGCAGAACTCAACGGAAACGGGGTCACCACCGTGCTCACCGCAGATACCGCAGTGGAGGTTGGGGTTAACGGGCTTACCGAGCTTGAGAGCCATATCCATAAGCTTACCAACACCTGTCTGGTCGAGCTTAGCGAAGGGATCGTTCTCGTAGATCTTCTTGTCATAGTAAGCGGAGAGGAACTTACCAGCGTCATCACGGCTGAAGCCGAATGTCATCTGAGTAAGGTCGTTAGTACCGAAGCAGAAGAAGTCAGCCTGAGCTGCAACCTCATCAGCGGTAAGACAAGCTCTGGGGATCTCCATCATGGTACCAACTTCGTACTTGAGGTCAGCGCCAGCAGCAGCGATCTCAGCGTCAGCAGTAGCAACAACTACGTCCTTAACGTACTTGAGCTCCTTAACTTCACCGGTAAGAGGAATCATGATTTCGGGAACTACGTTCCAGTCGGGATGGTTCTTCTTAACGTTGATAGCAGCGCGGATAACTGCAGTTGTCTGCATCTTAGCGATTTCGGGATATGTTACTGCGAGACGGCAGCCACGGTGACCCATCATGGGGTTGAACTCGTGGAGAGACTCGATAAGAGCCTTGATGTCTTCTACAGACTTGCCCTGAGCGTCAGCGAGAAGCTTGATGTCAGCCTCTTCGGTAGGAACGAACTCATGGAGGGGGGGATCAAGGAATCTGATACATACAGGGTTGCCCTCGAGAGCCTCGTAGAGAGCCTCGAAGTCGCTCTGCTGGTAAGGAAGGATCTTATCAAGAGCAGCCTCACGCTCCTCAACAGTGTCAGCACAGATCATTTCACGGAAAGCAGCGATTCTGTCTGCCTCGAAGAACATGTGCTCTGTACGGCAGAGACCGATACCCTCAGCGCCGAGCTCACGAGCCTTCTTAGCGTCTGCGGGAGTATCAGCATTGGTACGAACCTTAAGAGTTCTGTACTTATCAGCCCAAGCCATGATTCTGCCGAA